>NZ_BAAHYY010000017.1:0-44129 GCF_054657315.1 Marinitoga arctica
ATATATAATTAAATTTAGTACTTTTTACTTCACATTTAATCATATTATTTTCGACATTACATTTCCATGGAATGCTCCATTATTCACCATGATCTGGTAATTTTTCACCTAGGTATTCTTCGAATGGATAAATACTTTCATCTATATTTGGAAACATTTCATCTATACCTGAAGTATCATATTTTTCAAAAAAATCTCCATATTCCGGAATATCATATTTTTTTTAGTTGGTTGAAATAAAACTTTAAAATTTTGGGGCTTATAATAAATCGAAGCTATTTTAGCACCTAAAATTGGAATAACTATAATTTTAATTATATCATTTTCTAAATAAATTGCTTCTAAATTTAAATATTTCATATTTACCAACCTTCTTTATAGCTATTATTTTAATAAAATATTAGTGCAGTGTGATCACTGCACTAATATATGTGATTTTATTTTTTATTTGCTTTTGCAGCAATATTCAATGACCAACCTAAACCGCCAAATAAAACAACACCTGCAAATATCATAAAAAAGATAGCACTTCCTGTCATAAGATCGCCCCCTCATTCCTCTTCAAGAGTGATTTCTGTAGCTTTAACATCATATTTTTCATCTTTAGATGGCATTTTTGCAAAAATAATTGCTAGTATTGGTACTAAAACAAATATTGCAAAACCAATTCCCAATGCCCAAGCAGGATAACCTTCATAAGGATTTTTTATCTCATCTGATATATTAAGTCCAAGAATTACTATTAATACAATAGGGATAATAAATTTCAATGATATATCAAACCATTTACCGATCTTTATTTCTGATACAGAATTTATATAATTTCTTAATTTTTCTGCACCAAATACCCAACCTATAACTATAGCTTCAAGAATACCAACTACCAATAATGCATAAGTACCCATAAAATGATCTATAATATCTAACCAATATAATCCGCCCTGTGTTGCAAATAATAAACCAAAAATAAATCCTAAAATAGAAAATCCTATTAAGAATGATTTTTTATTAACTTTAAATTTATCTCCAGCAGCAGCTTCAATAGCTTCTACTAATGAGAATGCTGAATCAATTCCAAGAGTCAATAACATGATGAAAAATGCAAGTCCGATTATTGACTGAACAATAACACCACCTGGAATTAATGAAATAGCTTGTGGATAAACAACAAATGCTAACCCAACTCCACCACTAACTACCTCATCAACAGGAACACTCATTTGTTGAGCCATATAACCCAAAACAGAAAATACTGCTATACCTGCTAAAAAAGATGTGGCTGAATTACCTAATGCTGTTATTATAGCGTTATTAGCAATATCATTTTTCTTATTATTATAACTACCATATGCTATCATTATACCAAACGCTACACTTAATGAAAAGAAAATTTGTCCAAATGCATTCGCCCAAACCCTTGCATCAGCTAATTTAGCAAAATTTGGTTGGAATAAATAATTTAACCCAGTAGCTGCTCCTGGTAATGTTATACCTCTAATTCCCAATAATAACAATAATACAATTGGAAGTGGTACTGTCCACATAACAGTTTTACCAACAGATTCAGTACCTTTTCTTAAAATCATATATATCCATAACCATGAAATTAATAATCCTATAACAATTGGCCATCTTAAACCGCCAAGTTGTCCAGGACCATCAGTTAATTTCAAGAAATCTCCAAAAAAGAATCCCTTTGGATCATCTTTCCAAGCTACACCTAAGGAATGATATAAATAATTGAAAATCCATGCCATAATTACATTATAATAAAACGTAATTATAGATCCAGTTATAACTGCCCACCAACCAATAAATTCAGCATTTTTTGTAATCTTTCCCATAGCTTTAGGAGCACTAGATTGAAATCCTTGACCAATAGCAAATTCAGCCATTAAAATAGGAATACCTGCAATAAATAATGCTACAAAATAAGGAATATAAAATGCACCACCACCGTTTTGATAAGCCATATAAGGGAAACGCCAAGCATTACCTAATCCTGCAGCTGAACCTATAGCTGCTAAAACAAAAGCCCATCTTGAACCCCACTTTTGTCTCGCCATAATCCCACTCCTTTCATGTTAAAGATTTATAAAAAAGATTTTTAATTATATTTTTATTTCTTTTGATAGAACAATATGACAAAACATGAGATAAAATATTTCACAATTGTTAATCGTTAATATACTATCATAAACTGACTAAAAAGTCAATACTTTATTTAAAAAAAGAAATAAAAACCTTATGATTCTTTATTTATAATAAAAACCTCGCTATTTGCGAGGTTTAATGGTGCCAGGGACGGGAGTTGAACCCGCATAGGCTTGCACCTATATGATTCTGAGTCATACGCGTATGCCAATTCCGCCACCCTGACATAAAATATTTTATTAAAAATTAATATTAATATATTATTTGATTATTCAATTTTATAAATATCCTCATTACTTGAAATAATGTCATAAGTTAATGCTTTCAGCGATATTGTAAAATCAACATTTTCAACAGAAATGTTTTCTGGCAAATTTAATGATACTGGTGTAAAATTTAAAATACCTTTAATTCCTGTTTCCAAAAGTTCTTCAGCAACATTTTGAGCAACTTTTGCTGGAACTGTTAAAATTGCAATTTCTATATTCTTTTCTTTACATACTCTTTTCATTTCCTTCATATCATAAACAATCACTCCTGCAGCTATTTGACTTCCTATTTTCCTTTTATTTTTATCAAAAGCAGCTTTGATATTAAAACCATTTTTTTCAAGTCCAGTATAATTGGCGATTGCCGATCCTAAGTTTCCTACTCCTACAATAGCAACATTCCATCTTTTATTTAGTCCAAGTATAGTTTTAATAGAATTCATTAATTTATCAATATCATATCCAACACCACGTTTCCCAAATTCACCAAAATATGACAAATCCTTTCTAATCTGACTAGCTTTTATATGAAGATTTTCTGCTAATTCTTTTGAAGACGTTTTTTGTATTCCTGAAGATTTTTTATTTTCTAAACATCTATAATACATTGCTAGTCTTTTAATCGTTGGCTTAGGTATCTTTGTATTTTTCATACTTTCACCTCATTTATTTTTAATAACTATATTTAAAAGCTTCCCTTTTACTAATATAACTTTTTTCAATTCAGAATTTTCAAGATATTTCTTTATTTTTTCTTCTTTAAATGCTTTATTTTTAATTTCTTCTTCAGTAGCATTTGCATCAACAAAAATCTTTGCTCTTACTTTTCCATTTACCTGAATAACTATCTCTAATTCTTCAACTTCCAAAGCTTTTTCATCAACTTTTGGCCATTCAGCATTTAAAACAAAATCTGAATTTCCCATCATATGCCATAATTCTTCTGATAAATGTGGTGCAAAAGGTGATAACAAGATTACAAAATTTTGAGCTACTTCTTTTAATAATTCTTTATTCCATTTTTCTTCAGATATATTGTTCATGTAATTATTTAATTCATTGATTAATTCCATCATTCCACTTATTGCTGTATTGAACTGAAAATTCTTTTCAATATCATTTGTTATTTTCGCAATCATTTGATGTAATTTTCTTCTAAGAGATTTTTCATCTTTTGTGCTTAATACTATATTATCAATTTTTACATCAATTGTAATAGAAATTATTTTTGTCAATAAATTCCATACTCTATTCATAAATCTTGCCACACCTTCTAAACCTGCATCGTTCCACTCAGCATCTTTTTCTGGTGGCCCCATAAATAACATATACAATCTCAATGTATCCGCTCCATATTTTTCTACCATTTCATCAGGTGATACTACATTTCCCTTTGATTTAGACATTTTTGCACCATTTTTATATATCATTCCTTGAGTAAACAAATTTGAAAATGGTTCTACGAAATTTATATATCCCAAATCGTATAAAACCTTTGTGATAAATCTAGAATACAATAAATGTAAAATCGCGTGTTCAACACCACCGATATACTGATCTACTGGTAACCAATAATTAACCTCTTCAGAATCAAATGCTTTATCTTCCATTTTAGGATTAATATATCTTAAATAATACCAACTACTATCTACAAATGTATCCATTGTATCTACTTCTCTTCTTGCTGGTTTCCCACATTTTGGACATGTTGTGTGTATGAATTCTTCAGTATAAGTTAATGGACTTTTCCCCGTTGGTTCAAATTTTACATTCATTGGTAATTTTACAGGTAAATCTTTTTCTGGAACTGGAACGATACCACAATCTTCACAATAAATAATAGGGATAGGAGCACCCCAATATCTTTGTCTTGATATTAACCAATCTCTTAATTTATACTGAACACTTTTCTTACCTAATTTTCTTTTTTCTAACCATTCAATTATTTTTGGTAAAGCTTCTCTATTTTTCATATTATTAAATTCACCAGAATTAATCATTATACCATCTTCGGTATATGCTTCAGTTAATTCTTTAATTTCCTTATCTTCTGGTTTTATTACCATTCTTATTGGCAAATCAAATTCTTTTGCAAATTCAAAATCTCTTTGATCATGAGCAGGAACAGCCATTATTGCACCAGTTCCATATTCAAATAAAATATAATTCGCTACATATATTGGTATCTTTTCTCCATTTACTGGGTTTATTGCATAACTTCCTGTAAAAGCCCCATCTTTTTTAGCACCTTGAGCTATTCTTTTAAATTTATCTTCTTTAGTAACTCTGTTCAAAAATTCTTCTACTTCCTTTTTCTGTTCCTCTGTGGTTAATTCTTCTACCAATGGAGATTCAGGAGCCAACGCCATAAAAGTAACTCCCCAAAGAGTATCAGGTCTTGTTGTAAAAACAGTAATCTTTTTATTTGATCCTTCTATTAAAAAATCAACTTCTGCACCAATACTTTTACCAATCCAATTTTTTTGCATAATTTTAACATTTTCAGGCCAACCTTCAAGTTTATCTAAATCTGATAGAAGTTTTTCTGAATAATCTGTTATTTTAAAATACCATTGTTCCAATTTTTTCATTTCTATTTCTGTTCCACATCTTTCACATTTACCATTCACTACTTGTTCATTAGCCAATACTGTTTTACAGCTAGGGCACCAATTTACTGCTGCATGTTTTTTATAAGCTAAACCTTTTTCATATAATTTTAAAAAAATCCATTGTGTCCATTTATAATAATCTTCAGTACAAGTCGCAATTTCTCTATCCCAATCATAACTAATTCCTATTTTTTTTATCTGTTTCCTTATAGTTTCTATATTTTTAAAAGTCCAATCACCTGGATTTACATTATTTTTTATTGCAGCATTTTCTGCAGGTAATCCAAAAGCATCATATCCAAAAGGATGTAATACATTAAATCCTCTCATTCTTTTATACCTTGCGACAACATCACCAATAACATAATTTTTTACATGTCCAACGTGTATTGTGCCTGATGGATATGGAAACATTGTTAATACATAATATTTTCCTTTCTCGCTTCTTTGTAATGTTTTAAATACACCTTTTTCTTCCCATTCTTTTTGCCATTTTTTTTCGATTTCTATATGATTATATTCCATATCTAACCCTCCTATTCTAAGTGATAACTTTCTCATTTATTATATCAAAAATATTATTATTTTTAAAGTTATATATTTTTTTAAGTATATTTAATTTCCGCGTATTGTAGGAATATATAAATTTAAATCTTTTGATATGTTTTCCAGTTTTGCAGCAGGCATTTTTTTCATTCTTCTTTGACCTGGTTCTTGTATTAAAAAAAAGATATTATCAGGATTTGCTGTTTGAATTTTCGCATTATACGGAATATTTATTGTGTAAGATGTTTTTATTGATGGATCCTTGAAAAAATAAAATTTATATGGTGATAATCCTGGTTTCAACATTCCTTGAAAAATATATTTATCTTTCTCATCTTTTATCCCTATCCAAACCTCCCTTGATCCGATTATATATAATTGAAAATATCCAACATTCTGATCTTCTTGAGCTAAAGTTAACAATTTCTCTAAATCATCTAAATGTTTTTCAAGATTACTCTTATAATTGATAAATTTTTCAACTATACCATTAGGTTCAAAATATTTATTTAATTCTTCAAATTTTACACTTAAATTAGATATACTATCATTCACTTTAGCATTTTGTTTATTAAAAAGACTTTCCATATAATTTTGAAATTTAGAAAGTCTTATTTCACTACCTATTGACATTATTATAGAAATAATTGATAACAAGATAGCTAAATATAATAAAATTCTTGTTATTCGCATTATTTACCTCCTATCGTTATAGTTGTATTAATATACTCCATGACTCTATTTGCAACTTTTTTAAATTTTTGAATTGTATTATCAACTTTCTTTTTAGGTAAATCAAGTGTTTTTGAAATTTCTTCATAAGAATTATTTTCTAACCACATTTTTACAATAGACTTTTCAATGTCTTTCATTTGTTCTATTGATCTTTCAAAAATATAATCATATATTACAGATTGGTGTAAATCCGTTTCTGAAGGCATTTCAAAATAATAATCTGAATCTTCAGAATAATCTTCGAACATAGATTCTATACTAACAGCATCAGATAATACTTTATTTTTTAATCTATTTAAATATGTTAAAAAAGATTTTATTTCAGAAGAAATATTCAAATATGCAAATGTTGAAAATTTAGTTTTGTTTGTTTCATCAAAAGAATACACTCCCTGAATTAACCCAACAAAACCTATTTGGACTAAATCTTGAAATTCAGCCCATGCACCATAATATTTTGAAGCAATAGATTTTATCATAGGTTCAAATTTTACCATGATCATATTCATTGCTTCTTTATCTCCAGTTTGCGCCAATTTAATTAATGTTTCTACCCTCAAAGTTCTTAATTTATATTTACTCATTATTTCACAACCATATATAGTAAATGTTCAGAAATATCATAAAATTTTTTTGAATAATTAATTTCTAATTCTAATACTTCAGCCCAATATTGAGAAAATTCAGGATTATTATCCCAAGCAAAAGGCATTATTCCATAAATTTCCACGTTATTAAAATATTTATTTAAAAACCTTTCTAATTCAGTTTTGGAAAATAATTTTGAATAAAAAGACATACGCTCAGACATACCTACTTTAACTTTTTTTTCTTTTTCCATTACTTTTATTATATCAAAATCTTTAGAAAAAAAAGCATCCAAAATAAATTTATTTAAATTATCAACAGTTCCAATAAAATATGCTCCATTTTTCATTACTTTATAAACTTTTTCTATAAAAATATTTTGATCTTCTGAATAACTTAAAACATCACCCATAGCAATTACTATATCAAACTCTTTATCATCAAATTTCATAGTTTCTGCTAATGAATTTATTATTTTTACGTTATTATAATTTTGAAATTTAAATTCCATTATATCACACATTTTTTTCGATGGTTCTAAAGCATATACTTTAAAGCCTTTATTCAAAAATATTTCTGTCCAATATCCCGTTCCTGCGCCAATATCTAAAATCGTACCATTTTTTATATTTTTTATTTTATCAAATATTAATTTTTCAGAAATTTTATTATGCATTTCCCAATATGGTTCTTCATACATCTTGTCATATTTTTTAGCAATTTTATTATAATACTCCCAAGATTTCATTTAAAATCCCCCTATAAATAAAATAAAATCCCCGATTATTCGGGGAGTAACTGGAGCAGGTGATGGGACTCGAACCCACAACCTCTGCCTTACCAAGGCAGCGCTCTAACCTGTTGAAGCTACACCTGCAAACCTAGTATATTATACAATAAAAAGTTATTTTAGTCAAGTTAAAAACTTTTGTGAATTTTATTAATAATAAAAAATACCCGAATAATCGGGTATTAGAATTCATCTACTATTTTTACCTCATCACCTGTTTTTATCAAAGCAGCATTAGCTTCATCTGTATCTACATGAAACTCTAAAGCGTATTTTGAGCTTACTCTTATTAATACGTCACCAAAAATTAATTTCCTATCCCCTTTTTCCACTGCAACATAAACTAAGTCTTTATCTTTAACACCGTATTTTTCAGCATCTTCAGGAAGCATATGTATATGCCTTTTTGCTAAAATTAATCCTTTATTTGTTTCTACTTCTCCTTTAGGACCAATAATTTTTATCCCTGGTGTCCCATCTAAATCTCCAGAATCTCTTACTGGAGGCCTAACTCCTAGTTTAAATGCATCTGTTTGAGAAATTTCTATTTGAGTTTCTTTTCTCACAGGACCTAATACTCTTACTCTTTCAATTTTCCCTTTAGGTCCAACTAAAGTTACAACTTCATCTGCAGCATATTGCCCTGGTTGTTTTAAATCTTTTATTGGGTGTAATTCATACCCTTCACCGAATAATGCTTCTAAATCCTCTTTAGACAAATGAACATGCCTGTTCGAAACTCCTACCACAATACCAGGTTCTTTTAATTTCACACTAACACCTCCTATAATACATTTCCTCTTTTTGGAGAAATTAAAGGTTTTCTCACTATTAACTCTATACCTTTAGGTTTTGTTACTTCAATATTTAGAGGTCCTCTTCTAATTGAAATCCACCCTAATCCGGGAATTGCTAGCTCTTCGTTTTCTTCGATAGAAATAATCTCTTTTTCAAATTCTATTTCTAATGGATAATTTTTTTCGTATGGAGGATATATTACATCTCCAATATGATTATTTAACAACTCTTCCACTCTTTCCTCTCTTGTTTGATGAAAAGATATATTTTCTGGTGCAAAAATTAAAAAAATAGGTTTTAAATTATCTTTTGCTAAAGACAATATTTTAAATCTAAATAATGAACTTATAAATATTACTTTTCCAATATCAGGTTTAAATGTTTTTCTAGAAATTGTTCTTTTAGGAATCATTTCAACTTGCGTGTAAATATCAAAAAAATCCGTAAATCTTTTTTTTGTTTCAATACCTGGAGTATCGTATAGCTCAATATCTAAACCTGGAATTTTCCTTCTTACAATACCTAATGTGGTTCCTGGGTAAGAACTTGTAGTTATTTTAATATTCGTTATATTATTTAATAATGATGATTTACCAACATTTGTTGTGCCCACAACTATAGCTTTATTTATTTTTTTCTCTCTTAATATTTTTATCATTCTTTTTATACCAAAGTTCTTTTTCGCACTTATTAAACGAATATTATCTTTTTTAAGATTTATATCACTCTTAACTCTGTTATATACCCAATCTTTTAATTCGACAAAAGGAAGAGTTTTAGGTAATAAATCAACTTTATTTATTAATAAAAATACATTCTTATCTTTTATTAAATTTAAAATATCTTTATCATAAGTCCCCTCAAAATCGATAATATCCAATACCCACAACACTGTATCAAATTGGTGGATAATATCCTCTAATTGTTTATAAAAATTATTATTAATAGTAACAGGTAATAGTTCTCCATAATGCTTTAATTTGAAACATCTTTGACATAACGCTTCATCTTCATGCCATAAAAATTTTTCATATATATGTTCAGGCAAAAAACCTATACTTTCCGAATCTCGTGTTTGTATCTCAATTCCACAACCTTGACATTTCATTTAATCACCTCATAACTATATTTCAAAAATATATTTAATTATATCCATTATTAAAGAATTTTAGTTTTAGATATTGTTAAGAATTTTATGAAAATATCTTAAAGAGTATTTCTTCTGGATTTGTAGAATATATTAACAATTTTCTTTCATCAGGAAAATGGTTAAACCTTTTTGCATATTTCTTTAATACCATAATGTCTATATCTAATTGCCTTTTATATTCAATTAATAAACTATTATCAAATATTTCGATATTTTTTGCACCTTTTTTATAGGCAATTATTCTTAATTTTGCATAATTTAAAAGGTTAATTATTTCTTGAGGTATTTTTCCAAATCTGTCCTCTATATCAATTTCTATTTTTTCTATATTTTCAATATTTGTTTCATTAGCAATAATACGATAAATTCTCATTCTTTCAATTGGATTCTCTATATAACTTTCTGGTATAACTAAAGACATTTTAATTCCTTTAATATCTACCTCAATTTTTTCATTAATATTTTTTGTATCAATTTCTTTAGAATAATATTCTGCTAAAGCTTTATTTATCATTTCCTTATACATATTTAAACCAACATTATTTATATGTCCTTTTTGATCTACTCCTAATAAATCTCCATATCCTCTTATTTCTAAATCATGCAAAGCTAATTTTAATCCACTTCCTGGTCCAGATACATTTTTTATAGCCTCAAGTCTTTTTAATGCATCAGATTTTAGTTTATTTTTGTATAAAAAATATGCAAATGCCCTTTTATTACTTCTTCCTACTCTTCCTCTTAATTGATATAGTTGAGATATTCCATATCTTTCAGAATCATCTACTATTAATGTATTAGCATTGGATATATCAATCCCATTCTCTATAATTGTAGTTGATATCAATACATCTATTTCACCTTCATAAAATTTTTTTATTACTTTCGATAGATATTTTTTCGCTGTTCTCCCATGCACTGAAACAATTTTTACTTCTGGGACAATCTTTCTTAGTTTTTTCTCTACTTCTTCTAAGTCATTAATTCTATTATGAATATATAATATTTGTCCTCCCCTGGATTTTTCTCTCAATATAGCACTTCTAACAATTTTTTCAGAATATTTTAATACAAATGTCTCTACAGGAATCCGACCAAACGGAGGAGTAGAGATAATAGATAAATCTCTTAATCCTGATAAAGAAAAATATAATGTTCTAGGAATAGGTGTCGCGCTCATTGTTAAAACATTTATTCCAAGAGATAATTCTTTTATTTTCTCCTTTTGAAATACCCCAAATCTCTGTTCTTCATCTATAACTAATAAACCCAATTTTTTAAATTTTATTTTATTATTTAATAATGCATGCGTACCAATTATTACATCAATTTTTCCAGAATTAATTTTATCTATAATAACTTTTCTTTCTTTTTGAGTTTTAAATCTATCGATTAATTCCACAGTAATGCCAACTTCCTCAAATCTATCTTTAACATTATTAAAATATTGCTGAGCTAATATCGTTGTAGGAACTAAAATCGCCGCTTGATATCCTGAACTTATAGTTCTTACAACCGCTCTTAACGCTACTTCAGTTTTCCCAAAGCCGGCATCTCCTGCTACCAATCTATCCATTGGTTTTGTAGAAGCCAAATCATTTAATGTCTCTTCTATAGCTTTTTCTTGATCGAATGTCTCTATATATTCAAATGTTTTTTTAAACTTTTCTTCGATTTCTTCATCACCTTTTAATGATATTCCTGTTGTGTACTCTCTAATTGCATATAATTCCACTAATTTTTGAATTTTATTTCTAATATTTTCCTCTACTTTTTTCTTTCTTTTTTGCCATGATGAAGAACCTATCTTATCAATTTTTACTAAATCTTTATCACCAATATATTTTGTAACCTTATCTATTCTTTCAATTGGCACAAAAACTTTAGCATCATTTTCATACTCTATTTTAATTAATTCTTTTTCATAGAAATGTGTTTTTACTTTTTCTAATCCTTTATAAATACCTATACCATAGTCTTCATGAACAACTAAATCATCTATTTTTAAATCTTCCCATTCTAGTAAAGGTAGTTCTTCATTCTTTTTCTTTTTTGTTATTTTTTTTATAAGAAAATTATGTTTATCAACTTCTATCGTCTTATAATTTAAGGATAAAATTTCTTCAAATTTTTTACCGTTAAATTCTTTGTATAGGGCCTTTTTTGCTTCATCAAATATAAATTCAATATTTTCCTTTTCTCTTTCATAAAATGAATTTATACTTTCATTTTCATTTATAACTATAATCTCTGTATCTTTTAAATTAATATAGTCAAACAAAGTTTCCTTTTTATCATACAATATACTTGGCAATGTTTCGAAAGATTCTATATCAACTAAATTTTCTTTGTAGTTGTTTTGTAAAAAAATTTTTTTTAAGTTTTTATAAAAATTTTTTTCATATTTATAAAGGATTTCTGAACCTGGAATAAAAATAAATGATTCTAAATTTTTTATACTTTTTTGTGAATTAATATCAAAAAAAGTAATTCTGTTAATTTCGTCATCAAATAATTCTATTCTTATTGGATATTCATATAGAGGAATATAAATGTCTTTTACAAAACCTTTTTGAGAAAATTCTCCATATTCATATACATTCCAAGATTTTTCATAACCCAATAATAATGGGTTTATATTAAAATCATCATTTATATTAAATAATGATATTTCGTTAACCAAAATATTTTTAGGTATAGTATATCTACTTATTGCATGAAAAGTAGTAAAAATGGTCATATCTGCATTTTTTAAAAGATTATATAAAACTTTTATTCTATAAGATTTTATTTTATTTGACACTTTTATAGACTCAAAGGGAAATACATCATAGTTAGGATAATATAAAACATTCTCACTTAAATAATCCTCAATATTCCATGATTCTGGAAAAATTATTATCTTATATTTTTTTTTTGATTCATTTATTATTCTTATTATTTCATTATATATAAAAATCACCCCTATAAAAAATACGGACATAATGTCCGTATAATTATAATATACTTATATACGAATATCTATAGAATGCCCTCTATAGTCATCTATAATTTTTTTTTCTTTTTTCTCTTCTGATTCTTTTTTCTTTCTTTTTTGACTTTTATTTTCTAATAAACTTCTTTTTTGATTATCATTAATATTTTGTGTTTCAGATTTTTCTTTTGTATTTTTTACTTGTGTTTTCGCATCTTGATTTTTTTTTATCAATTCTTTCAAATCAGTAGATTTAGCTGCTAGAGCTGCTTGATTTAAATTTTGAAGATTATTTGATACATCAACATTATGAATAATTGAAATACTAAAATTAATTGGTTCTGGCATATTAAACACCACCTAATTTTTTCTTTAATTTTATAATTAATGCAGAATGAATTTGAGAAACACGAGATTCCGAAATATCTAAAATTTTTCCTATTTCTTTAAAGGTTAATTCTTTTTCATAGTATAAAGATAATATTAATTGTTCTCGTTCATTTAGACTTAAAATTGCTTTTTTAAGTTCTGATTTTAAAATATCTTTATATGCCAATATTTCTGGATCATTTTCTTCTATATTCGCTTCAACATTTATTTCATTATTATTTAATAAAAATGAATCTAAACTTAAAATCTGACTTCTATGTAATTCTGATTTTAATTTTTTTAAATCTTTCTTAGATATTTGTAATAAATTTGCTAATTCCTCATCACTTAAATTATCGTCTATACTCTGTTCAGCTATAATTTCTTCCATCTTTTTTATTTTATGTCTTAAGTCCTTTGGAAGCCAATCAATTTTTCTCAAATAATCTAACATAGCTCCTTTAATTCTTTTAACTGCAAAAGAATAAAAAGATACACCTTTACTAGGATTATATTTTTCAAGAGATTGTAATAAACCTATTATTCCTTCCTGTATTAAATCATCTAATTCGACATTTTTAGGAAGGGTAGATAATAAATTTAATGCAATATATTTTATTTTTGGTAAAAAATTTTTTATTATATCATCTTTATTTATATTTTTCATTATTTATTAATCACTGCCTTTATTGTTGTATTTAATATTATGATTATGGCAATACTTATTATAGATCTTAAAAGAGAAGTAAAGAAAAAATTCTTAGAAATAAATAAGTTTATACATAAAAAAACAAGGAATGTTGTTATATAAAAAATTAATTCAATATTTGAAAATTTCAACTTTTTCACCACCACCAACCTTTTTAACCATAACTTCACCATTATCAAGATTAAATTCAATACTCCTTGCCCTATTTCCACCTGTATCTTCAGAAATTATTTTTATTCCATACTTTTTTAGTTGTTCTTTTACAGCTAATACATTTTTTTTACCAACATCCATTGATGAACCTTTAAACATAGCGGCACCACCAAATATTTTAGCAATAAAATTTGATCCTCCTAAATTATTTAATTCTTTTAAAAGAATAGAAATACCTAAATCAGCGTATTTCCCAGGTTTAGTTACTTCCTCGCTAGGAGCTTTAGGTAACATCACATGAATTAAACCACCTATTTTTTTATTTTTGTCCCATAAACATACTCCAACACATGATCCTAATCCTAAAGTAACTAATATATCCGGACTTTTCGAAGCAAAATATTCACCAATTCCTATTATTTTTTTCATTTTTTAACCCCCATAAAAAACCTTTTTTACAAATTCAAATAATTTGAATCTATTTTCTTCATTCATTAAAAAGACAATTTTCCCTTTAATTATATTGTTCCAGTCTTCAACCTGTATTTCAGTTTCTGTTAAAATAACTTCATCTTCAAAAGATATACTCATAACAATTGATTCTGCAATTAAAGATGCAAAAGTATCAACAGCAACTTGTGGGGGTGTAATCTGTAAATTGATTTTTAAAAATTGTGAAATTGCGCTAATATATGATCCAAACATAATATTACCCAATTCACCTATCATAGAGTATGACATTTCATCTAATTCAGTAATGTTTTCTATTTCATATCCTATGCTTTCTTTTATCAATCTTTTAACTGAGTCTTTTTCAATTAAAAATACTAATGAAGATTTCAAATCTCCATCCATTTGGACATAAGAACAAGCATAAATTTCATCAGGCTCTTCCATATTTAAGAATATATCAGATAATTTTACAATTTCTAAATTTGGAACAGATATATCAACCTTCTTATTCAACATCATTGACAATGAACTAACAGCATTTCCCATTCCTATATTAGTGATTTCTTGAAAAGCAGACATAAAAAAATCAAATTTATCATTATTCATCAAGTTGCACCTCCGAATTTTCTTTATTTTCAAAGAAATTTTTCCCACTTATAGTTTCTAAATACTTACCAAAAAAACCTGTTGGATCTTGCATAATTTTTATTTCATAAATAAATTTACTTAGATTAAAAAATTCCTGCCTTATTTTAGATATGGCACCATGAAAAACTATATCAAAATACGGTATCATAATTTTTACACTCAAATTTTTACTTATCTCATTTAAATATTCATTCAATACAATAATACCCAAATAATTTTCATCTAAATCCCATATAAGACCTTTAAAATTATCTTCTATTAGAACGGGTATAGCTATATATTGTCTTTCGTTTTTTCTTTTATTCTTTATTCGATAGTTACTATTCAATTTAAGGTTTATCAATAACTCATTTTCTCCAAAATTTTTGATATCTTTAATTTGAAAATCAGCTTGATAATAAGCACCTTCAAAAACAGATTCTAAAACTACAACGTCTCCTAAATTAAAAGTATAATTAGGAGATATTAAAGAAATCTCAGATCCTTTAAAAGATTTAATTTTTGCTCTTAAAACGTCATTATTTATATAAACACGTATAGAATTTCCTGGAAAAAAAACAAGAAAAATTCTTTTTATAAAATCTTTTTTTTTCATATTATTCACCTATTATAAAATCCAAATAATAATAATAGCTTCTTTAATAAATTATCTGAATTTTTTTGTTCATGTAATGTTGAAATATTATCAATCTTCTCAGCAATTAACATTAATTCATTAGCTATATGTGAAGAAGGTTTAAAACTTGAAATTGGTATTTGTGATTTTACGCTATCATGAACAAGATGATCAAAATTAATATAAAAAACATTTCTAATATCTTTATATAGGTATTCTTTTATAGTTTTTCTTAATACTTTTTCCGCAGTATCAGCTTCTGATTTTTTTCTAATCATATTTATTACAACATCAACTATACCATCAACCTCTAGAATTGATAAAGCTTTTACAACAGTATATGCATTTACTATGGCTGTAGGTTCAGGTGTTGTTACTAATAAAATATTATCTGCTGCAATATAAAATGGTTTTAAATTTTCATTATACCCTGCACTTACATCTATAATAACATAATCGTGTTCTTTAGTTATATTAAAGAAATCTTCTATAGCTTTTCTTGTAAAATTTTTTTGGAACGATATCCAATCTTTAATATCCATTCCAGTACTTAATAATTTAATGCCATATGGTGTCTTTATTACACATTCTTCAAGAGTTAATTTTTTATCAAAGTAATCTTTTATACTAACGGACGGTGTAACTCCTAGCAAAATAGAAGCATTAGCAAATCCTGCATCTGTATCAAAAATCAAAACTCTTTTATTCATCTTTGCTAAATTTACAGCTAAATTGACTGAGACTATTGATTTACCAACACCACCTTTTCCTCCTGTAACTAATACTATTTTTGTTCTATTTTTAGAAAATGTTTTTCTTAAATTTTCAGCTTGATCTTTTATTATACTCATAATGTCAACTCCCCATAAAAGAGGTTAAATAATTTTTGTACATTTGGAATTTCTATATCATTTGGAACATTCTGACCTGTAGTTATGTAACTAATAGGCAAATTTGTTTCTTTTATTAAAGAAGGTATTTGACCATAAGCAGAGGTTTCATCCAATTTTGTTACAATTAAATGCGTTGGATTGCATATCGAAAATTTTTTATATACATCTATCATATCTTTTAATCTCATATTTGCAGAGATTACTAAAAAAATAAAATTTGGTTTTATAGTATCAATATACATTTTTAATTCTCCTATTTGAATATCATCCTTATGACTCCTACCAGCTGTATCAATTAACAATAAATCATAACCTTTCAAAGAATCAACTGTAGTTTTTAATTCTGTTGGAGTATAACAAACAGAAGCAGGAATATCCATTATTTCAGCATAAGTTTTTAACTGTTCAGTTGCTGCTATTCTATATAAATCTATTGTAGCTATAGCAACATTTTTATTACTATTTAACTTATTTAAAGCTGCAATTTTGGCTAATGTAGTAGTTTTACCAACACCAGTTGGTCCAATAAGCATTATAGTTCCATGCATGTTAGGAACACTTATATTGAAATTATTTTTAAATATATTTAATAAAAGATTTTTAAAATTCTCGTTATTTTTCCAATTTTCTTTAGTCAAATCATTAGGCATATTATTTATAATATCTTCAATAATTCTATCTGATAAATCTTGCTTTTTTAAAGATTCTACTAAATCCGAAATCAATGGATTTACTCCATTTAGAATCACTCTTTTAGAAAGCTTTTCTATTAAATTTTTTATTTCTAATAATTCATTTTGAGAATCCTTTAGGGGAATATTTTTATTAGAATTTAGAGTGTTATTTTTAGAAATATTTAAATTTCTATTTTGATTAATATTTCTATTATATGTTACCTTTTTATAATTTAAATTTTGAAATTCATCATGTTCTTTCTCATAAAATTTTTCCGCACTTTTATCCATTAATTTTGAAATTTCTCTTTGTTCTTCAATTAATTTCAATATATCATTTTTTGAAGATAATTCTAATTTCTCTTCACCAGGGGCATATATATCTTCTAATGATTCTTTCTTTTTTATTCTATTTATTCTTTCATCTAATCTTTTGTTTCTATCAACAATTTCTTTAATTTCATTTATTTTACTCTGAGAGTTGTTAGAAAATCCAGGACCTGAAGGCTTTTTAATATTTTTTACAACTTCTTGAGGGTCGTTATCTAAAACAGCAGTAACCTCAATATATTTTTTCCCACCTATCCCTAAAAATCCACCTTTATTAATTCTTTTTGTATCCAAAATATAGGCATTCTCACCCAATTCATTTCTTATTTTTTCCATAGCCTCAGGTATTGTAGAAACAATATATTTTTTTACCTTCATAAGCTCACCCCTACATACTTATATTTCCATCTGCGGAAATAGGAATTTCTTGAATAATTTCATTATAAGAAATAACATTAATATTAGGAATATTCGACATTAACCATCTTGAAAAATAAAATCTCAAAGGCGACGAACATAAAATTACTGGATTATAACCTTTCATCATTTGAGATTCTAACATCTGACTGATATTTTCTAAAAGTTTTTGTGATATTTGTGGCGAAAGTGATAATGTGTAGTTACCTCCATATTCGATTGCATAATTATTTAATGTATTTTCAGTATTTTTATCTAAAATAAGTAAATGCAATACTCCATCATCAGATTTCATAGATTCACATATTTGTCTCGAAAGAGCACTTCTTACACCTTCAACTAATGAAATTAAATCCTTTATTTCATTATTCCCAAGTTCCATTAGTTTTTCAAATATAATTGGAAGATTTCTTATAGAAACTCTTTCATATAACAATTCTTTTAAGACATTTCTAATTTCAAATGTTTTGAATATCATAGGAGTTAATTCTTCCACTAAAGAAGGTTCTTTTATTCTTAATCCTTCAATAAGCATTTCTGTTTCTTTAATACCAAGAATTTCATGAGCATATTTCTTAATAATTTCAGATAAATGTGTTGCAAATACACTCGGTGAATCAACTACAGTATATCCAATATTAACAGCTTCTTCTTTTTGAGATTCATCAATCCAATAAGAGTCTAAATTAAAAGATGGTTCTTTAGTTTGTATTCCTGGTATTTCTTCTGTAACCATACCAGAATTAATAGCTAATAATTTTTCAGGAAATAATTCAAAACGACCAACTTCAACACCTTTTAATTTTATTATATATTCATTAGCACTTAATAATACACTGTCTCGAACTCTAATTGGACTAATAACAATACCTAACTCATAGGCTATCTGTTTTCTAACCATAGTAATTCTTTCTAGTAAATCACCACCCTGACTTGGATCAGCCAAAGGTATAAGACCATACCCAATATCTATCTCTAATACATCACTTTGTATTATTTCTGAAACTTCTTCTGCGGAAGTTAATGGAGGACCAGACGGTTTTTGTGAAGAACCTGATATTTCCCCGGTTGTTGAACTTTCCCCTGTTTCAAATCCTTCTGATGGACCTCCAGCAGTTGCAACCTTTGAAATATATCCTCTTGTTGATAAATAAGCTAATGAGATCATTCCTCCACCTAGCATTAATGCCGGAATAAATGGTAATGGTGTAACCAGCCCTAAAGTTAAAATTACTCCACCTGTCATATATAAAACTCTCTTTTCGGAAGTTAATTCTTTCATTAAATCCTTACCTAAATTTTCTTTCGAAGCAGCTCTTGAAACTACAACACCTGTTGCTGTTGAAATTAATAAAGCAGGAATTTGAGCAGCTAATCCATCCCCTACAGTAAAAAGCGTATATAGTTGAGCAGCCTCACCAATACTTAATCCTTGTTGTAAAACCCCTATAATCAAACCACCTAAAATATTTATGATAGTAATTATTATACCTGCTATTGCATCACCTCGAACAAATTTGGAGGCACCATCCATTGACCCATAAAAATCCGCTTCACGTCGTATATCTTCACGTTTTTTTCTTGCCTCTTCTTCTGTTATTATTCCTGCACTTAAATCTGCATCGATACTCATTTGTTTTCCAGGCATAGCATCAAGCGTAAACCTTGCTGCAACTTCGGCAATTCTTTCAGCTCCACGAGTAATTACAACAAATTGAATAATCACTAAAATTAAAAATATAACGATACCAACTACATAATTACCACCAACTACAAAATCTCCAAATGCCCTAATAACTTTTCCTTGAAAATTCTTACCTTGTAATAAAATCAATCTCGTTGAAGAAACATTCAATGACAGCCTAAATAATGTTGTAACCAATAAAAGTGTAGGAAAAGCAGAAATTTCAAGAGCATTTTTTATATACATTGTTACTAATAACAATACAATGGCAACAGAAATATTCGCCATTTGTAAAAAATCTAATAAAAATGGTGGAATAGGTATTACCATTAATATAACAACACTTACTATTAATAGAGGAACAATAATATCTAATTGTCTAAAGAATCTATTTAATGTTTCTCCCATTAAATCACCTCGTGGATTTTAAGACAGTAGCTATTATTTTTGCAACAATTTCATACATATCCTCAGGTATTTCTTCATTTATATCAACTTTTTCATATAATCGCCTTGCAACTGGAGGATTCCTAAGTATAGGAACGTAATTTTCTCTTGCTATTTCTTTAATTCTAAAAGCAATTTTATCATATCCCTTAGCTACCACAATAGGAACTTCCATTTCATCTTCTTCATATTTTATAGCTACTGCGTAATGGGTAGGATTAGTAACAACTACAGTAGCCTTAGGTACCTCTTTCATCATATTTTGATTAATAATTTGCCTTAATCTCCTCATTCTAGCACTTTTTATTTGTGGGTCGCCTTCTATGTCTTTCATTTCTTGTTTGACTTCTTGTTTTGTCATTCTTAAGTTCTTTTTATATTCTCTTTTTTGATACCAAAAATCAAATAATCCTAACAATAACATTAAAATTCCTAATTTAAAAAATATTTCTATTATAATATAATATAAAAATGAAAGTACTTCTGACGGACTAGAATAGGGTAACGAAATTATACCTTGCCACTTAGATTTAACTATGCTATAACTAACATAAGCTACTAAAAAAAGTTTTATTAATGATTTCAAAAGCTCAAAAAGAGTTCTCATAGAAAATATCCTTTGGAACCCTTTTATAGGGTTTAATTTTCCAATATCAAATTTCATAGCTTTTGGAGAAAACAAAAATTTTGTTTGGAGCATTCCTAATATAATAGTAATTAATCCAGAGGCAAGCAAAAAAATAATTATTTTTATGAAAATATTTTTCTGTTGCAATATTAAAGTTATCAATACATTTTCATCCAAAATATTAATATCTAATTCCAAATATTTCATAAAAGCATTTTTTAAATCTATAAAAAGAAATTTTGAAAGAACAAAAAAAACAGCTGATACTCCTAAAAAAGAAAATGATGTAAGTAACTCCTTAGAAAAAGGAACATTTCCTTCATCTCTAGCTTGTTGAAGGCGTCTTGGTGTTGGATCTTCAGTTTTACTAGGATCAGCAAAAAGCTGTAAGTCTATTTCAAAATTAAAGTTAACAAAGAATTTATCCATTTTATTATCTCCAATAAATTAACATTAAATATTTCTACCCAAACTCCTATAATACTTAAGAGAATTAAAATCCCCACTAAAATGTTCAATGGTATTCCAACTATAAACACATTGATTTGTGGAATCATTCTTGAAACAATTCCTAAACTAATGTTTACAGACAACATAAATGCACTCATAGGAATTGCTAATTGTGCTCCTATTTCAAAAACTTTTCCAAACATTGAAACTATTTCAGGAAAAAACTTCATATTAAAAGAAAAAATAATAGGTATAGTTTGAAATGAATTAATTATGATTTGAAATAATAGAATATGCATTTTAAATGATAAAAAAGCAAATATTCCAATCAAAAAAGACAATTGACCTATAACTGGTGATTCTTCACCACTTATGGGATCAAATATTCCAGCCATTGCAAATCCCATCTGAAATGCAAAAAATTGACCTGCAAACTGGATAGCTGCTATTGGTATATATGAGATTAATCCAATTAATATCCCTAAAAGAAAATTTAATAACAATATTGTTATTAAATAAAATATAGGTAAATCTGGTATATTAAGATTTACCAAAGGTAATGTAATCCATGAAATAAATAGTGAGAAGAATATTTTTAAAGTTGTAGGAATTGTTCTTGAACCTATAACGGGTGCTGAAACGGTTAGTCCAGCTATTCTAAAAAATATCACTGCCCAAACCCAAAATTTTGTTTCTAAAAACATCACAACATCCATATCAAATCATTCCAAAATAAGTTGTTAATATCATATAGGTGAAATCTATAAGTTTTTGTGCAATCCACCCAAATAATAATCCTACAGTTAAAAAAGTAATAATGATTTTAGGAGCAAAAGTTAATGTTTGCTCATTTATTGAAGTAATGGTTTGAAAAACACTTATAATTAAACCCACGGTCAAACTCACCAGCAACACTGGTGAAATTATTGATAAAAACACAGTTATTCCATCTCTAAAAACATCAATAAAAGCTTCTAATGTCAATTTTATAGACCTCCTGAAACTTGAAAACTTCTTATCAATCCACCTATTAATAGATCCCAACCATTAACCAATATAAATAACAATAATTTAAATGGCATAGAAATCATTATTGGTGGAATCATCATCATACCCATAGATAGAAGAATACTAGCTACAACCATATCAACTATGATAAATGGAATATATATTAAAACACCCATTTTAAATGAAATCTCTAATTCACTCAAAGCAAAAGCCGGTATTAAAATTTCTGGCGATACTTCATTTATATTTTTTATTTCTTTATGAACACTAGATGCAAGCATAAATACATTATCCTGATTTTTATGTGCAACTATTTCACTTATCATAAAGTTTTTTATAGGAAGCCATGTTTTCTCAAACATCTCAGTGTAACCAATCTTTTCTTCTGAATAAGGAATAATAGCTTCTTCATATATTTTAGTAAAAATTGGAGACATTATTAAAAAAGTTAATATTAAAGCTATACCAATTAATACCTGATTAGGAGGAGCTTGACGGCTTCCCATAGCCGTTCTCAAAAAAGACAAAACTATAATTATTCTCATAAAAGAAGTAAACATCATTATAAAAGACGGAGCTAATGTTAAAACTGAAAGTAATAATAATATTTCTAAAGTAGGAATTAATGTATTTGGACCAGGTGTAGCTCCTCCAATATTAATAGAAATTTCTGGTATTGGAAGCGGTTCTTGAGCCGATCCAACAAAAAAAATTAATAAGAAGAAAATAATTAAAAATAATTTTTTATTAAACGTCATCTTCATTTGTTTTTTTCTCCCTTTTCAAAACTCCTATAAATGTATCAAAAAATTCTTTTTTACCTTTTAAAAGTTCAGATAATTTTTCATAATCTAATTTATCTAAGTAAGAAATAGAAGAATTATTACTTAAAACCAAATAATAATCATCCAAAACTTTTATAATATTCAATGTTAAATTTCTATCAATATAAAATTTCTTAACTATTCTTACAGAAGGAGTGTTGAATATACCTTTGTTAATTAATTTCTTTTGTATAAATAATAATAATATAATAAATAAAAAAAAGAAAAATATTAGAAAAAATGCCCATAAAGTCCAATTTGTTAAAAAAGTTGTCTGAGTCGATGAAAAAGTAAGGGGCGTAAAATCACCCCCTTACAACTTTCTGAATAGCTTCGATTACTCTATTTGCTTGAAAAGGTTTTACAATAAAATCTTTTGCTCCAGCCTGAATAGCCTCAATAACCATAGCTTGTTGCCCCATAGCACTACATACTATAATCTTAGCTGCAGGATCTTGTTTTTTTATTTCTTTTATAGCTTGAATTCCATCCATTACAGGCATAGTAATATCCATTGTAACTACATCAGGTTTAAGTTCATTATATTTATCAATTGCGTCTTGCCCATTTGAAGCTTCACCAATAACTTCCATCCCCGCTTTAGTTATAATATCCTTTAATAACATTCTCATAAAAGCTGCGTCATCAACTATTAAAACTTTTATCGCCATTGAAAGCACCTCCGTATATTATAATTTTATATTTCAATTGATTCAAATAACTTTTCAAGGTTCAAATAAACTATTAATCTCTTATCTATTTTTAAAACACCATTTACTTTCCCGATAAATTTTCCGCTTTTTGAAGGCAATACATCAAGAGATTCTTCATCAAAAGAAATAACATTATTTACTTTATTCACTAAAATCCCAAATTCTTCTTTGTCATGCTTCATTATTATTATACTATCAAAATTATAATTTTCTCCAATTTCTAAATCTAAAATTTTTGTTAAGTCAAATACAGGCACTATTCTTCCTCTTAAATTTACTATTCCTTCTATAAAATCTTTTGAATTAGGTACAGGAGTTATTTCTTCTCTTTCTATAACCATTTCAACATACTCAACATCTATACCAAATTCTTGATTAGTAATTTCAAAAGATAAAATTTCTTTTTGCATTTTTTCACCTCTTTATAATTCATTTAAGTTTGTAATATCAAGAATTAAAGCAATCCTTCCATCACCCAAAATAGCCCCACCGCTAAATTCTTTTACATTGTTTAAATATTTTCCAAGGGGTTTAATAACAATATCATCTTGACCTAATAAATTATCAACTACAACACCATATTTTCTATTTGCAGTTTTAACAATAACAACCTTTTCTGTAATACTATCTTCCATAGGAGGCATATTAAATACTTTTCTTAATCTTATTAAAGGTATAACTTCACCCCTTAATACAAAAACCTCATTTCCTTGAACAATTCTAATATCACCATCTGTAATTTTTTGAGTAGTATCTATATTGGCAATTGGAATAGCATAAACATAATCTTCGATAGTTACCAATAATACTTGAATTATAGAAAGAGTTAACGGCAACCTTATTATTATTTTTGTTCCAACATCTTTTTTGGAAGAAATACTTACATTCCCATTTAAAGATTCAACTACAGTTTTTACTACATCCATTCCAACTCCACGACCTGATAAATCTGTAGCTTCTTTTTTTGTTGAAAATCCGGGTAAGAAGATAAATGAAAAGATTTCTTCATCATTCATTGTTTGGACCATAGAGGCATCTACTAAACCTCTTTCAATAGCTTTGTTAGCTATAACCTCTCTATCAAGTCCTTTACCGTCATCTTCCACACTTATTACAACACCATCTCCCTCATGCCATGCAGATAATTTTATAGTTCCTTTTTTAGGTTTTCCTTTTTTGATTCTATCTTCTACAGATTCAATGCCATGATCAATAGAATTTCTTATTAAATGAATTAAAGGATCTCCTATTTCATCTACTACAGTTCTATCCAATTCAGTATCTTCACCTTCAATAATTAAATTTACTTCTTTTCCTAATTTTTTAGCTGTATCTCTAACTACCCTAGGAAATCTATTAAATACAAAAGCAATTGGAATCATTCTAATTTTCATAACAATATTTTGTAAATCTAAGGTGATTCTACTTAAATTAGCTAAACTTTCATCCACTTCTTTTATTTCATATTTCCTTAATGTTTCAGTTATTCTACTTCTAGATATAACCAATTCTGCCATTAAATTCATTAATTGATCAAGTTTTTCAATATCAACCCTAACAGATTGAAGCTGAATTTTTTTCTTTTCTGATGATACTGATTGAGATAAAGGCTCATTATCTTTTTCATCATTAGATGACGTATCTTTTTCTTCATTTTTTATTTCATGCTTTTCAAAATCAAATTCCTCAAATGAATTTATTGCTACACTCTCAACTTCAGAAATTCCTAAAATACTTTCCCTTAATTCTTCAGCATCAATATTTATTATAACACCTAATTCAATTTCAAGATCAAATTTTTCATCTTCAATATCTTGGGAGGAAGGATTGGTATATACAACTTCCCCACCTAAATCATCAATTTTATGTAAAACCATAAAAGCTCTTGCGGCTTTTAATTGAACATTTTTGTCAAATTTCACTCTTATTAGAAAGAACATAAGATTTTTTTCTTTAGCTGCAAAATATAAGTTTTTTAAAGATTCTCTAGTAATATCATCTAGATGAGATAATATATTTGATGATGAAATATTTTCTGTAGTATTTTTTTCTTCATTTATATTTTGTTCTTTATTAATTATTGTTGAAGACGATTCAGAATTTTTATTATATGTTTCTAAAGTTTTAATTAATTCATCTAGAGATTTAAGATCTCCTTTACCACCATTAGATATATCCGCTATACTTTCTGTTAATGCATCTAATGTTTTAAACAGTAAATCAATTAAATCCGAATCAGCATGTGTCTCTCCTTTTCTTATTTTATCCAAAATACTTTCCATTTTGTGTGATAGCGTTGCTATTTTATCAAATCCCATAGTTCCAGCCATACCTTTAAACGTATGCATTACTCTAAAAATCTCATTCACTTTTTCAAGATTTTCTGGATTATTTTCTAATTCTAATAATTCTTCATTTAATGTTTGTAAGTTTTCATTAGCTTCTTCTATGAAAACATTTAAATAAATATCCATTTCACCCATAAAAAAACCTCCTATAATAACATTTTTAATAATCTTATTAATACATAATAAGCAGCCTTTTCTTTTATAATTCTTCTATTTCCAGAAAATATTTTATTCTCAATAATTATTTTATCATCATCTCTATTATATATACCAAAAAAAACTGTTCCAACCGGAGTACTAAATTCATCTGTATTAGGTCCTGCTATCCCACTTATTGAAACTGCGTAATTAGAATTAAAAATTTCTGAAACTTTCTTTGCCATCATTTCTACCGTCTTTGAATTAATTGTACCATGTTTTTTCAAAAAATATGGGTCAATTTCAATAATTTTTTCTTTTGAAAAAATTGAATAAGATACAACCCCTCCTCTAAAAACATTAGATGCTCCAGAAACATTAGTAATCAAATCTCCAACTAATCCTCCCGTACACGATTCAGCTATAGAAATTGTTTTTTTATTTTGAATTAGGATTTCAATTAATTTCTCTATTGGATTATTTGGAATAATATATTTTTTAAAATTTTTTTCTATATATTTAACAATAGGATCAACTTTTTCCTTATCATCTTTAAATATTATAGAAGGACCAATTGGCAATTCAAGTTTCGTAGAATATTTTATGTCTCTTAATTTTTCTCTAAGCATAGACATTAAATTTGATTCAGTTATATTATAAAATTGAATCTTTTTTATATATTTTCTTTTTGTATTAAATTTAAATAAAATACGTTTAATATAATTTGAAAAAATTGAAAGAGCTTCAATTGGTGGCCCTGGTAATAAAAAATAATGTTTTTCATTTCTTATAATATATATTCCAGGTGCACTACCTACTTCATTCTTTAATATCATAGAATTTCTAAAAGTATAGGCTTGCTTTTTAATTAATTCATTAGAGCTTTTTTCATATTTTTTATATTTATCCAATATCTCCTTATAAATATTTTCATTATATATCAAATTCTCCTTTAAAAAATCAGACATCGCTTCTTTTGTTAAATCATCTCTTGTTGATCCTAATCCTCCAGTAATAAATATAATATCATTTTCTCTCGAAAGGAAATCTAAAAATAATATAATATCTTCTTTTTTATCACCAACATTTACATGTGAAGATACCTTAAATCCCATATCATATAACTCTTGAGATATTTTTTTCGCTGTAATATTTAATATTTCTCCCTCTATTATTTCTTCACCAGTACTTAAAATAGCAACTTTAATGGATATCACTCCTAATTATATATTTTATCATATTTACTTAGAAATTAAAACTACAATACTTTTAGATTTTACTGTATAATATTCTGAAACCTTTATAGGAAAATCTAAAAAATCATTCGGTGTTTTAAAATGGGTATCAATAACTCTATACCAATTTTTATTCCTTAACCTTGGAAGTTCAAAATCCAATTTATCCTCATAAAAATTAAGAGCAATATAAATATCATCATCTGGAAGTACATTTTGATTAACAAAATCCAAACCACTTATCATAAATGCTAATGATTTAGAATTATAAGAAAAATCTGGTTGATTCAATTTTACTCCATGCCATGTTATATCCGGGATACCATCACCAGAATAATCTTTTCCTGTAAAAAAATGCTCTCTTCTAAGAGTATGATGTTTTTTTCTAAAATATATTAGTTTTTTTACAAACCTCAGAATATCGGAAAATTTTTCTTGTCTATCCCAATCAACCCAATTTTTTACTGTGTCCTGGCAATAAGCATTATTATTACCATATTGTGTTCTACAAAATTCATCTCCCATATAAATCATAGGGGTACCTTGGGATATCATAAGGATTGTAAAAAAATTTTTTATTTGTCTTTTTCTACTTTCTAAAATTTTTTCATCATCGACTTCTCCTTCAACTCCATAATTAAAACTATAATTATCATTGGATCCATCTTTATTATCTTCACCATTCTCTTCATTATGCTTTTCATTGTATGAAACCAAATCCCACATAGTAAAACCATCATGAGATGTTATAAAATTAACACTTGCTAAAGGTGATTTATTACCATATAAATCTTCGCTTCCGGAAATTCTACATGCAACTTCACCTACTAATCCTTCTTCTCCTTTTACAAAACGTCTAATGGAATCTCTAAATTTCCCATTCCATTCAGCCCAACCTTTCGGAAATGCCCCTAAAAAATATCCCCCTGCTGCATCCCAACCTTCAGCAATTAGTTTGGAACCAAAAATAATTGGATCTTCAGCTATATCTTTTAATAATGACAAATCTCCAACCCAATTTCCTTTATCATCACGCCCAAGTATAGAGGCTAAATCAAATCTAAAACCATCAACATGCATTTCTGTTACCCAATATCTTAAACTATCTATAATTAAATTTTTTACTACAGTATGATTGCAATTAACTGTATTACCACATCCTGAATAGTTTTCATAATATCTTTTATTTTTATTTAATATATAATAAATACTATTATCTATACCTCTAAACGATAATGTTGGCCCTAATTCATTACCTTCCCCAGTGTGATTATATACCACATCCAAAATTACTTCAAATCCTTCTTTATGAAGAGTTTTTACGAAATCCTTGAATAAAAAGACTTGTTCTCCAATTTTTAAACCATTTGAATAATTTCCCGTCACAGCAAAAAAACCTAAAGGATTATATCCCCATACATCTTTTAATCTTTCTCCGGTAATAGGATTATTTTTTACTATCGAATTTGGATTAAATTCAAAGATCGGCATTAATTCTATTGCGTTTATTCCCAATTCTTTTAAATATTGAAGTTTTTCTATTATTCCCTCGAAAGTTCCTTTAAATTTTACATTAGAATTTGGATTCATGGTAAACAATCTAATATTCATCTCATATATAATTAAATCTTTAAAAGGTATTCTGGGATGTCTATCATTTTCCCAATCGTATGCAGAATCATCTATTACTATAGATTTTGCAGGACTTTTTGAGGAGTTAATTGTAGAAAAAGATAAATCTAATAGATGAGAAGTTCTATCATAACCATATACACTATCCTCATCCCAATTATAGGAGCCAGAAATTGCCTTTGCGTAGGGATCAGATAATAGTTTATATTTATTAAATCTATAACCATTCAAAGGATCATAAAGTCCATCTACCCTCCATCCATAAAACTGACCATGTTTAACATTTTTTATATATATATGCCATACATCACCAGTTTTGTTTTTTGCTGAATCTAATTCAAAAATATGAGAAGGTTCTTCATCATAAAAATTTTGATATAATTCTAAAATAACTTTTTTACCATTTCTAGTAAAAAGTGCAAAATTAGTACCCCCTGCATCCACAGTAGTTCCTAATTTTGGATACCCTCTTTCCGTTTTTAATTTTATTTCTTTTCCAGGATTGTTATAATAAAAATCGTATTTCACATATATCCTCTCTTATTCCTTATTTTCCAAAGCTTTTTTTAAAGCTTTTTTTACCTCTATATCTTCTTGTTTTAATTCTTTAATCAAATCTTCTATTGTCCAACGAACATTAGTCTTTGTAGTTGCTGCAAAAATAATTCTTGGTAGACCTTCGATATTTTTAATAGCTTTCATTATTTTATTTATTTCTTCACTGTTAAATCCATTTAATATTATAACTGGTGTATCCTTTACTTCATCAAACATTTCTTTCCCTCCTATTATTCTAAATTGATATGTATATAGATATTATATCACACTAATTTGAAAGAAAAAAAAATAATTAAAAATTTTTGTTCTTGACATCATATGAAAAAAATGATATAATAAATTTGTAATTATTACAAAAATAAAAACTTTTTAGTAGGAGGGATATATATGAAAAAATACGTATGTACAGTTTGTGGTTATATTTATGATCCTGAAGAAGGAGATCCTACAGCAGGAATACCTGCAGGAACATCTTTTGATGATTTACCTGAAGATTGGGTATGCCCAATGTGTGGTGTAGGAAAAGATATGTTTGAAGTTCAAGAATAATAACCCTGCATGGCAGGGTTATTTTATTGCTTTTTTTAAATATTGTCCAGTATATGTGTTAGCTTTAATAATATCTTCTACACTTCCCTTAGCTATAACATAACCACCACTTTCTCCACCATCTGGCCCTAAATCAATTATATAATCAGCATTTTTTATTACATCTAAGTTATGTTCTATTATAATTACTGTATTGCCTTTCTCCACTAATTTATGTAATACTTCTATTAAGTTTTTCACATCCTCAAAATGCAATCCTGTTGTAGGTTCATCAAGAAAATATATTGTTTTTCCTGTTGATCTTTTCCTTAATTCTGAAGTTAATTTAATCCTTTGAGCTTCTCCACCAGATAATGTTGTTGCTGGTTGCCCTAACTTAATATACCCCACACCAACATCATTTAATAACTGTAGTATATTTTTTATCCTTGGAATATTTTCAAAGAAATTCAAAGCTTGTTCTACCGACATATCCAAAATATCAGCAATAGATTTTCCTTTATATTTGACACTCAATGTTTCTTTATTATAACGTTTTCCTTTACAAACATCGCATGTTACATATACATCTGGCAAAAACTGCATTTCAATCTTTAAATATCCATTCCCATTACAAGCTTCACAACGACCCCCTTTTACGTTAAAACTAAATCTTCCTTTTTTAAAACCTTTCATTCTTGCTTCTTTAGTTGCTGCAAATAAATCTCTTATTAAATCAAAAACTCCTGTGTAAGTTGCTGGATTACTACGAGGAGTTCTACCTATTGGTGATTGATCAATCGCAATAACATTATCTATATGTTCTAAACCTTCTATTTTTTTATAATAACCAGGTTTTACTTTTGCTCCTCTTAATTCTTTAATTAGAGCAGGGTACAAAGTATCCATAATTAAAGATGATTTTCCTGATCCAGAAACCCCAGTTATAGCTATGAATTTTCCTAAAGGAATTTCAACATCAATATTTTTTAAATTATTATGCGAAGCTCCATATAATGTTAAATATTTATTTTTTTCAACTCTTTTGGTTTTATATTTTATTATTTCAATCTTTTTTTGACCAGTTATATATTGACCAGTTAGAGAATTTTTGGGATTTTTTAATAAATTCTTGACCCAACCATTATATATAACCTCCCCACCATTTATTCCAGCACCTGGTCCCAAATCAACAATATAATCTGAAGATTTTATTACTTCTTCATCATGTTCAACAATCAACACAGTATTTCCAAGGTCTTTCAATTTTTTCAATGTTTTTATCAATCTATCATTATCTCTTGGATGCAAACCAATAGTAGGTTCGTCAAGAACATAAGTCACTCCAGTTAATCCAGATCCTATTTGAGTCGCCAATCTCACTCTCTGAGATTCTCCACCAGATAACGTATTTGCTGTTCTTGACAAAGAAATATATCCCAATCCAACGTCTTCAAGGAACCCTAATCTTTTTCTAATTTCATTTAATAATTCTCCAACAATTTTATGTTCAAATTCGCTTAATTTTATATTTTCAAAAAATAGTTTTGAATTCTTTATAGGCATATCTGAAATTTCTTGAATATTCATATCATTTATTTTTACACTCAAAGGTTCTTTTTTTAATCTTTTACCTCCACATGTTTGGCAGGTTTTCATCGACATAAATTCATTTTGATAATATGTTCTCATATCTTCAGAATCAGTTGATTTATATCTTCTTTCAAACATATTATATAATCCTTCAAATTGCTTATTGAAAGTATAAACCCCATTAGGAGTTATATATTCAAATGTTATTTTTTCTTTTGTACCATATAATAATGCATTTTGTGTTTTCTGGTTCAATTCCTTTATTTTTTTATTTGGATCATCATTATAATGCAAAATAACACGCTCTAACGTTTTTATTAAATAACTATCTTTTCCAGATTTTGTAGCCCCAGTATATATAGTTTTATCTGGATCTAAAATATATGTTGGTTCAAACTCAAATTTAAATCCAAGACCATGGCAATCTGGACATGCTCCATATGGACTATTAAAAGAAAATAACTTTGGTGTTATTTCAGGAAAACTAAATCCACAATTTGGACAAACTAACTTTTCACTATATGTTTTTGATTTTATAACTTTCTCATTAATATCTAATTCTCTTATCTCAACAAAACCATCAGATTCATTTAAAGATAATTCAATAGCTTCATATAATCTTTCAAAATTTTCTTTTTTTAATTTAAGTCTATCAATTAAAAGATTTATAGTATGTCTATAACTTTTTTTTAAAAAAGTTATATCTTCTAAATCAAATATTTCACCATCAACTTCAACTCTTTTATAACCGTTTTTTTTCATTTGTTCAATTTCTTTTTTAAATTCTCCTTTTTTTTCTTTAACTATAGGTGCAAAAACATATATTCTAGAATTATTATCAAATTCTTTATATATTTTATCAATTATTTCATCTATTGATGATTTTTCAACAGGAATATCACATACAGGGCAAAAAGGTTTTCCTATTCTTGAAAATAAAACTCTCATATAATCATAGATTTCTGTAACAGTACCGACTGTTGATCTAGGATTATGAGATACAGATTTTTGCTCAATTGCTATAGCAGGGGATAATCCTTCTATATATTCTACATCTGGTTTTTTTAATTCACCTAAAAACATTCTTGCATATGATGATACAGATTCAAGGTAACGCCTTTGACCTTCTGCGTATATAGTATCCATAGCAAGCGTTGATTTCCCGGAACCTGACAAACCAGAAATAACAACCAATTTATTTTTAGGAATTTTCACATCTATATTTTTTAAATTATGTTCTCTTGCGCCTTTTACATAAATATAATCCATTCTAACACCTCTATTTTTATCCAAATTTCTACTTAAATATTATAACATAAACTATAAGGTGCTTTAGATAATTTTTAATAAAATTAATTTTATCTCAATATTTTATTTTGAATATCCTATTTTATACTATATTTCGTGTATATTCTATAAAATACGGGGAAATCTATTAAAAAATGGATGATTATTACACTTAACAAACCCCACTCATTATTTATAATTGAAAAAAACAACCCAAAAGCAAATCTTACTGGAAATATTAATAAAAAGTATTTTTTACTTTCTATTCCATTAATATAATTGAAAATATGGATTAACGCAAACAAAAATGAAGAAACTAAGTATATAGTTATTTTGTTTTTAGATATTTGAAATAAAAATTTGTTTAATACTCCTCTAAAAAAAATCTCTTCATTTATTGCAGCAGATAATGGTATCAAAATTAATCTTTTTTTATTTAGGTATATTTTAAAAGAAGGAAGTTTTACTATTTTTTCAGGCAACATTAAAATTATTACTCCATATGCTATAAATATTAAATAAAGATGATATGGAATACCTTTATATAATTCCAATTTAAAAATTGGAATTAATAATGAAAATAAAAGAATTTTTAGAATAAGACCCTTTTCAAAAGGCATTTCTTTCTCAATAATGAATATTATTGAGAGATATATAAATATTAATAAAGGCAAAATAATGTAAATCATTTTAATCCTTTTAATTCTTTTAATTTTTCTATAAAAGCTTTAAAAATCGGATGCGGTTTACCTACTTTACTCTTTAATTCTGGATGATATTGAACACCAATAAAAAAAGGATGCTTTTTAATTTCAATTGCTTCAACAAAATCCGATTTTGCAGAAATTATTAACTTGTTATCTGTATTTTCATCATCAGGATAAGCAAATAATTCACTGAATTTTTCTAAATTTACTTCATATCTATGTCTATGCCTTTCAAAAACTATTTCTGTTTTATATATATTATATAAATTAGAATTTTTCAATATTTTTGTTTCTTGAGCACCTAACCGCATTGTTCCTCCTAAATTTAATATCTCTTTTTGTTCTTCCATCATATCTATTACTGGATAAGGTGTATTTGGATCAAATTCTGAAGAATTTGCATTCTTTAAATTTCCTACATGTCTTGCAAATTCTATAACCATTATCTGCATTCCTAAACATATTCCAAAAATAGGTATTTTATTTTCTCTGGCTATTTTAACAGATTTAATTTTACCTTCAATACCTCTTTTTCCAAAACCTCCTGGAATAATTATTCCATCATATTTTGAAAGAAGTTCTTTTGATTCTTCTTCTGTTAATTCCTCAATTTGTTGAGAATCTATTAAATCTGGTTTCTCAGCTCCACTTAAAAATATACTTTCTATTATACTTTTATAAGCATCATCAGTTCCAAGATATTTCCCTATCATTGCAATTTTCAATGGTTGGAAAACCTTTGGATATTCCCAATTCAATTTATTTTGAATTTCGAGGTTTAAATTTTCTGCTATTATTTTTTGAACGCCTATATTATATAATTTTTCTGGAACTTCATATACATTATCAGCGTCAGGTAAATTAATGACAAACTTTCTATTTACACCTGCAAACAAAGCTATTTTATCTAAACTATTTGCATCAATAGCTTTTTCTGTTCTAATAATTAACATATTTGGATGAATTCCAATTTTCCTAAGTAGTTGTACTGATTGTTGTGTTGGTTTTGTTTTAAATTCATTTGTAACACTTAAATAAGGAACAAAAGTTACATGTATAAAAAAGAAATTTTTTACGCCTTCTTCTAAAGACAACTCTCTTACTGCTTCAAGAAATATTTCTCCTTCAATATCTCCAACTGTTCCACCTATTTCTATCATTAATAAATCTGTATCTATACTTTTTATTCTATTTTTTATTTCATCAGTCACATGCGGAACCATTTGAACTGTTGCACCAAGATATTTCCCTTCTCTTTCTTTTTCAATAATACTTTTAAAGATTTGTCCTGCTGTTATATTATTAAACCTTCTCATATCCATTCCTAAAAATCTTTCATAATGTCCCAAATCCAAATCTGCCTCATAACCATCATCTGTTACAAAAACTTCTCCATGCTGATTTGGATTCATAGTACCAGCGTCTACATTTAAATATGGATCTATTTTTAAAGAATTTACTTTAATTCCAGAATCTTTTAGCACCCTTCCTATAGAAGCTGAAACTATTCCTTTACCGATACCACTTAATACACCACCAGTAACAACAATATATTTTTTGGCCATACATTTCCCTCCTTGAAAGTATAAAATAATATCTTCAAATAATAAAATAAGGGAAGCGAAAGCTTCCCTTATTAAGGTCATTAATCTTCTTCTATATTCAATTTTTCAGCTAAAGAATTTACTACATCTTCTACAGTTTTTATATTTTCTAATTCCTCATCTTCAATAGTTACTCCAAGCTCTGATTCAAAAGCCATTGTTAAATCAACTAATTCTAATGAATCAGCATCTAAATCATCTGTAAACGATGCATCTAAAGTCACATCTTCTTCATCGACATTTAAAGTCTCTACTATAATTTCCTTTACTTTTTCAAAAAGTTCATCTCTTGTCATATCAATACCTCCCTATTAGATTTCACAAGACAACCATTGCTTTCAATAATAAAATCGCTATTATTATATTAATATTTTAATTCCTTGTCAAGTAAAAGTTTTGTGAATTTTTTGTAAAAATCAAAAAAATTTCCTTATTTTTTCAACCTCATCTTTTGTAATAATATGCTTTTCTAGTAATTCGTTTATTTTTTTTATTCTATTAATAGAATCTAATTTAGATAATTCTGCATATAAGTAACTAAGAAACTCTTCTTTAGAATCAAATTCGTCTGGTTTCATTATTTTAAAACCAAATCCTTTTTCTTGTATCTCATCTGTTTTAATTAAATTATTCTTTTGTGTTTTACTTTCAATTTTATAAGTTCCATCTGTTAAATATAATGTATTCGTCTCCCTTATTAAAGAGATTAATAAAAACCACTCATATAAATTAAAAGTTATTAATCTAAGAAACATTACAAAGTTAGAATCTCTATATTTTAATATTGGTGATTCTATTATATTTTGTTGTATTTCTATATTTTGAAGATAAAATTGATCTTTTATTATTCGATTTATTAAGAGAGTGTATGTAAACCATATTAAAAATAAAAAGAAGAAAAATAACAACGTATCAAAAGTTGATAATGGTGTTTCTAATGTTTGTAATTCTTCTATTGAAGAAATTTTACTATATATATTTTCTATTTGGTTTGAAATTCTCATAAAAATTATATAAAAACCTGCAAATGATACTATATAACTAAATAATATTTTTAATGAATTTCCTTCTTTTATTTTATCAAAAATACTTAAATCAATATTTTTATTTTCAAGTGTATATTTTAATCTCCTAATATGTTCATCTCTATTTTTTAATAAAACATGATATACAAACATTGTAATAGCAAAACTCACAGGCCATAAATACGGTATAATATAAATTATCATACCTATAATTACTATTAATGGATTTAAAAAAATCATTAAATCACTCCAATAAAATTTTTTCTTTTAAAATTTGAGGTACCCAATAATTTTCAACTTCAAATTGTTCTCCAGAAAGCATATTTTTTATCATAACAGTATCTTCTTCAATTTCTTTTTCTCCAATAATTGCTACAAATTGTGCTTTCACTTTATTAGCATGTTTCATTTGATTTCTAATGCTTCTATCTGATATATTTAAAAATACTTTTAAACCTTCATCTTTTAATCTTTTAGAAAGTTTTAATGCTTCAATATCAGCATTTTCGCCAGAATAAGCTATATATACATCTATCTTTTCCGGCGTCTCTATTTCAATATTTTCTTTTTTTAGAGCAAGTATTATTCTTTCTATTCCCATACCAAAACCGATAGCTGGAGTTTCTTTACCTCCAATTTTTTCTATCAAAGAATTATATCTTCCACCACCAATAATTACTGATTGTGCTCCCAAATCCTTATGTTCAACTTCAAAAGCTGTTTTTGTATAATAATCTAATCCTCTAACTATTTTTGGATCAATTTCATAATTAATGCTTAATTCATTTAAATATTCAATTACTTTATTAAAATGTGTTTTACAATCATCACACAAATGATCTAAGATAACAGGAGCATCTTTTGAGTATTGTTTATCTTTTTTACAGTCAATTAGTCTCATAATATTTATATCGTATCTTTTTTGACAATCATCACACATATTTGGAAGCAAAGGCTCATAATATTTTTTTAAAGCTTCCTTATATTTAGGTCTGCATTTTTCGCAACCTATACTATTAATTTTAATTTTATAATTTTTCAATCCTAAAGATTTTAATAATTCATCAGCTAAAATAATAGTTTCTGCATCAGATATTGGTGTATCGGTTCCAAAAATTTCTATTCCGATTTGATGGAATTGTCTTAATCTACCTGCTTGTGGCTTTTCATATCTAAACATAGGACCTATATAATATAATTTTATTGGAGACCCTAAATTAATCATAGAATTTTCAACATAAGCTCTTACAACCGAGGCTGTTCCTTCTGGTCTTAATGTGACAGAACGACCACCTTTGTCTTCAAATGTATACATTTCTTTTTGAACAATATCCGTAGCTTCACCTACACCCCTTTTGAACAGTTCTGTAGGTTCTATTATAGGAGTTCTTATTTCTTTAAATCCAAATTTCAGAAATATCTCACGAGCTTTATTTTCAATAAAATACCAATATTTTGATTCTTCCCCAAATATATCTTGTGTCCCTTTAAATTTCTTGTACTGAGCCATAACTACCCTTTAAAAGGGGTCACCTCCTCTTAGTTTAAAAAAATTAATCTCTACAACATCTTTAATATCCCTAAATATTTTTATTATGGCAAAAAATATTACGAAAAATTCTAATCTACCTAAATACATACCCATTGTCTCAACCCAAATAACTCCCAAAGGAGCATCAGGAACAGTTATTCCTACAGATAATCCTACCGCAGATAAAGCCGAAGCATATTCAAACATTGAATCTTCCATTGAATATCCATAACTTAATAATACCAAAACACCAATTGTATATACTAAAAAATACATAAAAACCACTGCTATTACATCCTTTAATGTATCATATGATATTTTCTTTTTTGAAATACCTTTATACACTTCTACGTGAAAAATACTGCCTTCAGGTTTAAAATAATTTTTTATTTGATGAATAATAATCTTCCATATTACAAATATTCTAAACAATTTTAAACCACCAGAAGTTGAGTCCATCATTCCACCAAATATCATGAGAATAGTCATAATTAATAGACCAAAATTATTCCAATTATTAAAAGAAATTGTAGAAAAACCTGTTCCGGTTAATGCAGAAATAGCTTGAAAAGCAGCGTGTCGTAATCCTCCAAACGTTCCATATAACATTTTTGTTGTAAAAAATAATAACAATGGAATCGAAAGTACTAGAATAAAAAACATTGTTCTAGGTTCTGGATTTTTTTTAAATAAATCTCTTTTTCTTAAAGCTGCATAATGAACACCAAAACCTGTTCCACCCGCAATCATTAAAATCATTATGATAATTTCAGCATTTATATTGTTAAATTCACCAATACTATTAATTTTAGTGGAAAATCCTCCTGTAGCTAAAGCCGTTAATGTATGATTAAATGCATCAAATAATGTAAAACCTGCTATTAATTTTAAAAGAATAACTCCTATAATTGCCCAAGAAATATATATTCCGAAAATTATTTTTGCAGAATCTCTTAAATTCGGTACAACATTATCAGTTCTTCCTTCTGCTTGATAAAGACCTACACCAAGAGAACCAGTTGCAATAACCATAATTAATGCAAACCCAGCTCCACCAAAATACTGCATTAAACTTCTCCATAATAGGAATATTTTTGGTATTTTAGTTACATCAATTAATGTCAAACCTGTAGTTGTCCACCCACTAGTTGATTCAAAAATTGCATGATGAATATTTAATATACCCGAAAAAACAAAAGGTAATGCTGAAAAAAATATTGCAAAAGTCCATACTAAAAATATAATAACAATTGCATCTTGAATATTTATTGCAGAATTTTTAACATTCCAACTTAATAATAAAAACACTATTCCAGTAAAAACGCTAATTAACCCAGATTCTATAAAACTATATAATGAGTTGAAATCTTTATAAAAAATAGATATTGAACCAAAAATCATCAGAAATATTCCAAAATATATCATCATTATTCCAGTATTTCTAAAAATTAATTTATATCTATATTTTAAATTAGAAAGATATTTAGGCATTCTCTTCATCCCTTCAATAACTTAAGTTTTACCTCTGGTACTTTATCCTTTAGTGAAAATATTACTAATTTATCTCCTGGTATTATTTCAGTATTACCTTGAGGAACAAAAATTTCTTCTTCTCTTATCAACATACTAACAATAGAATTTTCAGGCATATGCAACTCTTTCAATTTTCTATTAGCAGCATAATCGCGCTTTTTAATCCTTACTTCTATTATAGCTAATTTATCAGCATAAGGGTTGAAAAAACTAAGATTTGTTTGATATTCTATTGATGATTCAATTAACTTTTCTATCCAACTTGTTATACTAATAGTTTCAATTTGATTTTGTAAAAACAATTTTTCATTTTCTGGATAATTAACTAAAGATAAAACTCTTATATCCTCATATAACTGTTTAACCAACCAAGAAACAACAAAATTTAATGCATCATCATTAGATAATGTAATTATTCCTCCAACTCTATTAGGAGCCATATCTAAACTTTCTAAAAAAGTTATTTCAGTTGGATCATGTAAAATTCCTTCTAAATTTGAATAATAAGCTTTCAAAGATAAAATATTGTGTAAATTTTCTTCATCAATGGAAATATAATAAACATTATGGCCTTTATATAACAAATTTCTTACTATGGAATAAGCTATATTTCCACCTTCAATTATATAAAATGTTTTATTTTTCATTTTCCTCACCTACATTTCCTACTAATTCATCAACTGCATGTTCAATAGGACAAAAAATATTTATTCCAGCTCTCTCAAAAATGCTTTTTTTATGAGGATCATTTACTCTGGCTATTATCTCAAGATTTGAATTTTTTGATTTATAAAATTCATTACATGCATTGGCAAGCATAAAATTCAAGTTATCATCAGGTGTTACCAAGTAAATCAAATCAGCTTTTTCAGCTTTTACTTGTTCAAGAGTTGCAATATCCGTGCTATCAACAACCATAGAAAAACCAGTAAAATTATATTTCTTCAATCTTTCCAATGCCTCTGATGATTTATCAACAACAATAACATTGTGTTCTTTTGAAAAACGTTTAGCCAACTCTGATCCCAATCTTCCACAACCTATAATAATAATATATTTTATTTTATTTTTCATTGTTTTGAGCCTCCAGAATCTTTACTATAACGTTTTCCAACTCTTTATCTTTTATTGTATTTTCTGCAAGAGCTAATGCAGCATAATAATGTTTTTTTAAAAGGGTAATATTTTTCATTTTCTTCCAATACAAATATCCAAGCAAAAAATGTCCTTCATATCTATTAGGATTATCAAATATTAATTTACTTATTTTATCTTCCAATCTAAAAAATTCAAGATTATTATTTTCAGAAAACATATTTAATTCATTTTTCAATTTCCTATATCTACTTTCAAATGTTTCACCTTTAAACACAGACTCCGCAAGCATAATAGAAAATTCTTCTGGAACAATAGGTTTTTCTATCCAATCTAATGCACCTATTTTAAAAACAGTTCTAATAGAATTTAAATTCATTTTATTGCTTACAATATACAAAGGTGTTTTGGGTTGATATGTTTTTAAAATTTCTAAGTATTCTGTTATATTTTCACCATGAAGTTCTATTTCACTCAAAATAAGTGAATATTTTTCTTTAAAATTATCTTCATTATTTAAAAAATTTTTTAATTCATTTATTGTATAAAGAACAATATTTATGTGGTCTATACTTTGAAGATAATTATTTATCATTTTTTCATACAAAATTACTATTTCAGGGGAATCATCTATAATGAGTATTTTATGCATAATACCCTCCTATAAAACAAATTCACTTAAATCCTTATTGTCAGCAAGATCACCTATTCTTTGTTTTACATATTCCTTTGTAATTTGAATTTCTATTTCTGAATCTAGCGGAGCTTCGTAGGAAATTTCTTCTAACACTTTTTCTACAACGGTATACAATCTCCTTGCTCCAATATTTTCTATTTTTTCATTTAAATTAAATGCTATTTTAGCTAATTCGTCAATTCCTTCATCGGTAAATATTAAATCTACTCCATCAGTTTTTAATAAAGCTTTATATTGTTTTGTGATAGCATTTTCTGGTTCAACTAATATTCTAACAAAATCTTTTTCAGTTAATGCATCCAATTCAACTCTTATAGGGAATCTACCTTGCATTTCAGGAATTAAATCTGATGGTTTGGACACATGAAAAGCTCCAGCTGCAATAAAAAGCATGTAATCTGTTTTTATTGGTCCGTGTTTTGTTATTACTGTAGTTCCTTCAACTATGGGCAATAAATCTCTTTGAACTCCTTCACGCGAAACATCAGGTCCAGAGCCACCAGATTTTGCAGCAATCTTATCCATTTCATCTATAAAAATAATACCTCTATTTTGTGCTCTATCAATTGCTTCTTGAATCATTTTTTCTTTATCTATTAATTTTTCAGCTTCTATTGGCAACAATGCCTTTCTTGCATCTTTTATTTTCATTTTTCTTCTAACAGTTTTTTTAGGCATCATATTTGAAAACATTTCACCAATTTGAATCCCCATATCTTCAAATTCTGGACCTAATCCTGCAAACATAGGAGATGGACTTTCTTCTACTTCAATTTCTATTTCAATGTCTTCTAATTCTTTATTTTTTAATTTTTGTTTTAATTCCGTTCTTCTTTGATAATTGTTTGTATCTTGAACTGGATCCTCTCTCTTAGGTTGATTTTGTCCAAACATATTTAATAAGTCCATAAAATTTCCAGTTGGTTGCTTTTGTTTTTTCACGCCTGTTAATGCATCTAGTATTTTTTCTTCCACCATTTCTTCAGCTTTATCTTCCACTTCTTTCATCATTTTAGTTCTTACCATATTAATAGAAACATCTACTAATTCTCTTATCATAGATTCAACATTTTTTCCTACATAACCTACTTCTGTAAATCTTGTCGCTTCAACCTTTATAAAAGGTGCATCAGCAATTTGAGCTAACCTTCTTGCTATTTCTGTTTTTCCTACACCAGTTGGACCAATCATAAGAATGTTTTTGGGCATTATTTCTTTTTTTAATTCCTCCGGCAATTTTAATCTTCTATATCTATTTCTTAATGCTACAGCTACAGCTTTTTTAGCTTCTTTTTGACCAATAATATATTTATCTAATTCTCTAACTATTTCCTTTGGTGTTAGTTCTGACATTTTCCCACCTCCACTAATATTCAAATCCCCCTTCTGGGGGATCTATTAATTACCAGAAATTATGTTATTAATATTATTATATGTTGTATATCCTGTATTAAAGAAACTCATAAAATTACTTACAGTACTCATTACATTAACAACATTTGTTAAAACATTTTTAGGTATATAAATAATATCCCCTGGTTCAAGTAACTTATTCATATTTTCTGGAACATTGTTACCATTATAAAAATCTTTTAAATTTAATACTATTGGTGGTTGATCTGGACCATCTGTGAATAAGAAAACATTTGATAATTCAGCTGTTTGTGACTTTACTCCAGCTTTAAATAATGCTTCAATTATATTTAAACCTTTTGTATATGGAATTAAACCAGGTTTAGCAACTTCTCCAAAGATATAAATATATTGATTATGTGTTGTTGGAACATATACTACTGTACCTGGTTCTATTAGTATAGAATTTAAACTTTTTACTTTATCTAAATCAACTTCTTCAAATTCCCCATTTGATTTATATAATTTTACATATTTTTGAGTTCTCCAATCAATAGATAATTGCCCTAATATTTCTGTTAAAGGAATTGGTATTTCACTTTTTATACTTCTTGGAGTTGTATTACCTAAAACTGTTATATAATTTAGATTTACATCTAAAACAAAATTTATATATGATCCTTGGGGTATTTTTGCTAAAGGATTATTTATTACATCTAGTGAATTAAATTCAGCTATCTTTTTACTATTATTATACACCATTATTGTTCCATCACTTGAAGGTGAAAATCCATTTACACTGCTAAATACATCTATTAAAGTAACATAATCTTCTATTTTAGGAGTTATTACTTTTACTGAACCATTTTTGTATATTAATATATTATCATTTTTAACCTTTTTTATATTCACATATACTTCTCCTACTATAGGAATTTTTCTTAACTCCGTTTCAGCTTCTTCTCCATTATACGTTTTAATTTCATTATTAGACTTAACTTGAATTTCATATTTATTTGAAGGTACAAACCCAGCTCTTAATAACACATTCCATAAAGAATCATTTAATTTTGCAACATATATTCCATTTGCAACACCTTCCCCTAAAATATATACTTCCCTTTTTGAATTTTTCGCCATTATCATTGCACCTGGTTCAATAACATCATTATATACTTTATTTTCTTCTATAATTATTGATCTTGAATTTTCATCATTAAGTATTATCAATTCTCCACTAAATTCGTTTTTAAAACCTCTTGCTTTAGAAATAATAGCAGAAAGTGTAATAGGTTCTGAAATATCGAAATCTAATCTTCCTGTATAGTTAAAAGCACCTGAAACATATACATAATTCTTTTTAATCTTTATATTTACAATACTACCAGGATTTAAACTATCATATTCAAAACTTTTTACTTTCTCCTCAGTTAGACCTAATTTAGCTAAAATGGTGGCTTTATTTATTGTTTCTTTTTTATCAAAAAATAGTGTTTTTGCAATATCTCCAACAACATATACATATTTTTCTATTGGAATAATATCTATATACATATTGTTCTTTAATTCAATATTTTCAGTTGCTACTAATGTTTCTTTTGTTTCTGGATCAAATATCTTTATTTCTGATAGT
>NZ_BAAHYY010000018.1:0-42398 GCF_054657315.1 Marinitoga arctica
ATTAAGTGCAGAGAATACTCCTGTTTTTGTGAATTTCGTTATTCCTGTTATGAATACAAATTTTATATATGCATCTTTTGTTTTTACTTTTTTATAGAATTCTCTCAAAAATGCTCTAAATTCTTCCGCTTTTTCTTTATTGTTTATATGTTCAAGTATTGGTGATTCATATTCGTCTATGAGTATTACTGTTTTTTCTTTATATTTTGCATACAATTCTTCTATTAAATTTCCAAATTTTGTTGGAAGATTATTTTTTATTGGAGGAATATTATATTCTTTATATAACTTTTCAATTGTTTCATTAAGAGAATCTATAAAATCTTTATATGTTGTAAGTGTGTTATCTGACATATCTAATTTTATTACAGGATATTCCTTGAATTCCCATTTGTCATATATGTATGTATCTTTAAATAATTCTTTTTCTCCTTTGAATAAATAATAAAACGTCGATACTGTTAAACTCTTTCCAAATCTCCTTGGTCGTGAGAAAAAGTAAAATTTACCACTGTTTATTAATTCATAGATGTATTTTGTTTTATCTACATATATATAATCTTCTGTTATTATTTCTTTATAATCCTGTACTCCTATTGGTAGTTTTTTCATCAAGTCACCTCCGAGCTTCTCTTCTGTTTTAATTATATCATATTTTTTCTTTATCATTCTTTTTGCAAATGTTGCTCTCAATAAAAAAAGCTCCCTTATTACTCTTGGGAGCTTTTTAAATAATAAAAATTTTTAATAAAACAAATAATTACTGCAAACTACAAAATATTTTATTTCAAATTTTCTACATTTAGGATAAAAATCAAATTTGATCCTTGATTTATAATATTTTTTAGGTATTTTCCAGATGAACTGTTAATACTTATTTCTTCAGGTACTTTTTCTATTTTACTTTTGTTTACTCTTATAATTTCTTCAACTTCATCAACAATTAATCCAAAATCTTTTTCTTTACCTTTTATTATCACTATATTTTTCGAATTACTAATTTCACCATTAAACATTTTATTTAAATCTATTAATGGTATTATTTCACCTCTAATATTAACAACATCTTTAGCATTTTCATCTTCTAATACTGTAACTTCCCTTACCTTTTCTATTTCTATTGCATAAACTTCATCAATTAATTTAAAAATTAAAAATAGATTTGATTCATCTATTTTCTCTTTTATTTTTCCAGTATCCTTTATATAATCATTTTTTATTTCTATTCCCAATTCATTAAATATTTTTTCTAAATCTAAAAGGGTTATTACTTCATCATTTAAATTAATTACACCTACTACCTTAGAATTTTTTGATGTTATATATAATTTGTTTATTGAATTTATTTCTATACTTGTTATATTTTCAATTTCTCCTACATGAAGTCCAAATTTTATACCATTTATTTTTACGATTATTAATTCTTTTAAAGTTACATCCCCTTTTCTGAAAATAGCATTTAAATCTATTATTTGTATAATTTCCCCTCTTAAAGTTATAACGCCTTTTATAAAATCTGGCATATCTGGAACAGAATAAATCATGGGTTTTTTAACTATTTCTTGAACATTTTCTACAGGAATTGCCATTATTTCGTTTCCTAATTTAAATTTTAAAATTTGGATTAATTCCTCATGCTTATCTTCTATATTTTTATTCAAGATTTCTTTTGTATAATTCTTTAAATTTCCTTCAAAGAGAGTATCAATTTCTATAACCTTATATAAACGGTCATTTTTTCTAATAACTGTTGAAAATTTGTCATTTTTTATTTTCTCTATTTCCTGATTTTCAACATCAATAATTTCTGATGTATCATCAACTATAATGCCTATATTATTTTCTTTTTTTGTTAAAATAACAATTTTTGAATCGTCTAAAATTGTCCCTCCAATATCCAATTTATCCTTAAGATTCATTATGGGAATGGTTTTATTTCTTAAATTAATAACTCCTAATATATAATCACTAAATCCTGGTACTTTTACTATATTTTCCTGTTTTACAACTTCTTGAACATTTACCATTGATATTGCATACTTTTCTTTGTTTAAAATAACGCTTATATACTGTGGCATTTTTTCACCACCTTTATTTTTTATTTTTAATTTAATTTAAATTGTTCAACAATATCTTCTAATCTTTCTGCTAATTCTGTTGACTGCTTAGCTTCTGCTGCTATATTTTCAATATTAGCTGTTTGTTCTTCAGTTGCTGCATTTATTTCTTGAACAGATGCATTTATTTTTGTAGAATTTTCAGATAATTCAGTCATTGCTGTAGCTATCTCATCTACAGACGCTGTTTGTTCCTCAACACTTGCTGCAATGCTTTCTAATTTCGCAGTTATTTCTTTTATTGCTTTTAATATTTTATCTAAATTTTTACCTGCATCATTTGAAAGTTCTGAACCTTCTTTAACTTTCTCATTTATAACGCTCGATACTTTCATTGCTTCCATTGAAACAACCTGAACACCTTCAACTACCTCTCTAATTTCATCAGCTGCCTTTCTACTTTCTTCTGCCAATACTCTAACCTCATCAGCAACAACAGCAAAACCTTTTCCAGCTTCACCAGCTCTAGCTGCTTCTATTGCTGCATTTAATGCTAATAAGTTTGTTTGTTCTGCAATATTTGTAACTGTATCAACAAAATCTTTAATTTTTATAGCGCTATCATTAAATTCCTTTACAACTTTTTCAATCTCAAGAGTTGTTTCTGTTATTTCTGCCATCTTATCAATAGCTTTTTTTACTGTATTTCCTGCTTCATCAGCTTCTTCTGTTGATTCATGCCCAAATTGAGCTGCTTCTGTTGCATTATCTGCAATTAATTTTGTTGCAGATGATATTTCTTCTATAGACGCTGTTGTTTCTTCAATCGCTGCAGTTATATTTTCCATTTCTGATGCGATATTTGTTATTGCAGTTGTTGTCTCTTGTGTTGCTTCAGAAGATACATCAAGAGTTTCTGTTATTTCTTTCATTGAGGATATAAGGGTAACACTTTCTTCCTTTAAATCTTTCATATCTTTTTTTAATTGTTTATGCATTTCTTTAAAAAACCCTATTAATTCACCTAATTCACTTTTATCTTTAACATCAGGTATTTCAACTGTATAATCTTTATTTGAAAGCGTTTTTGCATAATTCATCAAAATTCCCAAAGTTTTTTTAATTCCGTTTATTAGCATAATAGAAATTAACAAACCAACTAATATTGATATTACTATTATAATTATACCGGTTTGTTTAGCATTTAAAATAACTTTTTCATTATTTAATGTGATGTTATTTACAATATCGTCAATTCCATTTTGAAGATCCAAAAAAGAGGCTACTGCATTATTTCCTACATTTTTAAAATTTTCTACATTCTTTTTTATGTCTTCAGGAGATTTATATGAAATTATCAAATTAAGATATGCACTAAGATCATTTATTGCTTTTTGTTGTATTTCTTTTAAACTTACGTTTAAATTTAATTTTGATATATTATCTATAACTTCTTTTAATTTATTTTGTGCATCATTTTTTAAATTTTCATCATTAAATGCCAAATATTCTGCAATATTTTTTCTAGATTCCATAAACATTGTTGAGTATTTCCCGATATTTTCCATATTTTTTGTTGCTAAAACTAATTCGTCCTCATTTCTATTAATTACAGAAAATACATTGTTAGATATTAAAAATATAACCAATTGTGAGATCAATAAAACAAATACCAACAACCAAATTTTCGCTCCTAATTTCATAAATATTCCTCCTTTGAAATTTTATTTGACATTGTGTCATATATTTCTTTTATTTCTAAATGATATTTTTTAAATACTTCAAGTATTTTTGGATGAAAATGTGTCGGTTTCACTCTTTCATCACCTTCTGTTATAATTTTATACACTTTTTCATGAGAAAATGCTTCTTTATAACTTCTTTCAGAACGCAATGCATCATATATATCTGCTAAAGATACAATTTGAGCTTCTATTGGTATTTCCCCATTTTTTAATTTAAATGGATATCCACTTCCATCATAATTTTCATGATGATATACTGCTATGTTTTTAGCTAATTCAAAGTATGGGTCATCCAACAATTTAACGGCATATATAGTATGCATTTTTATTTTTTCATATTCTTCTTTTGATAGCTTTTCTGGCTTTCTCAACAAACTTCTATCAATAAAAATTTTACCTATATCATGTAAAGGTGAAAACTTCTCTATTTCAATGCATTTTTCCTCATCTAATCCTAATTTTTCAGCTATAAATTTTGATATTTTTCCTACTCTATAAATATGATTACCTGTAATATCATCATGTGCTTCAGCTATTATCGAAAGTTTAGTTGCAAAACGTAAATAAGCATCTTTTATTTCCCTGGTTAATGTTTTTTCTGACCAAAATGCCTTTATTAAATTTCCAAATCCTTCTATTAATCTATGTGAATTTTCAGAAAAATGTTTCTCACTTTTTTGAGATATATCTAAAGATATTCTTGCCCAAAGATTTTTATTTAAAGCTATTTCATGAATTAATGTTTCTTTTATAGGAAATGCCGCTTCAAGTAATAAATTGAACTCATTTTCAGGAAAATTTTCATTTTTTTCTTCATATATAACGTTATTTACAACTCTTATATCCTCTTTATCAGGGATTTTACCTATAATAGATGTTATTCTTTTTAATTTATTTAAATTATGCCCATATGATGCAACAAATTTGGTTTTTTGATTTTCTAAATCTATTATTATTATACTTCCATAATCTGCTTCTGATATTATATTTATAGCTACTTCTAAAATATTTTTATAAAATTCATCTATAGAATTTGAGGCTTTCATCTTCGATAAAACTTCTGTCATTTTCATAAATTTATTTGAAAATTCCTCATTTTTCCTATATAATTCTTCCAATTCTTCATTAAGAGATATTAATTCTTCATTAGCAGCTTCTATACTTTCATTCTTCTCTTTTAATTCCTTTGTTGCATTTATTAATGATTTTCTATAAATATATAACATTACTAAAGTAATGAATAAAATAAATATTCCTAAACTTAATATCCAAAATATCCACTCTGGTATTTTATTTTTTATATTTCCAAAATATTTTTCTATTAATTCATAATATACAGAATTTTTATCATTTTTCCATTTTTTTAGGTACATATCAATAGTATTTATTATGTCTGCATTTATATTTTTTCTAAATCCATATTTTATATCAACAGGTGAAAACAGTATATTTGTTTTATATAAATTATATTTTTCACCATTGTATGCTCTACTAATCACTCCAGCATATGCAATTTTATTTTTTACAGCTTTTATAACTTCCTCATATGTTTTTAATTCTAAAAATTTTATATTTAAATGGAATTTTTCAGAAAGCTTTTTTATTCCTTCTTCTCCAACATAATATATGTCTTTTTCTGCCACAGCTACAGTTTTATCTTTTAACTTTAATATTGAATCCAAATCTTTATCATAAGAGTATATATTTCCCCAATTTGTAAAAACGTTTTCTTGGTTAAATAAAATAAAATTTTCTCTCTCTTTAGAATAAGCAATATCTACAAGAATATCTATTTCACCATTCTTCAATTTTTCATATAAGGCTATAAATTTCCCATATTCATATTTTAAATTAAATCTTTCCTTTTTAGCTATTTCTTTTAATATTTCTACACAAAAACCCTCTGCCTTATTATTTTCATAATATACAAGTGGTGGATTATTATATATACCTATTATTGATGTTTTTGAAAAACCTATTATTATAATTGTTGTAAAAAATAATATTAAATATTTTTGTTTCATATACAAAAATACCACCTCATTTTAATAAAAAATAAAAAAAAAAAAAAAAAAAAGTTACATTAGAAATTATAATATAACCGTTTATCAATAAGTTTTTTAATGAGTTAAAATTTAATTACATTTTAATTTGTTTGTAATATAAAAATGTAATTATTTTATTTTTATATAAAAAATAGAAGAAGCGTTAAAGCTTCTTCTACGGACATAATATTATATTTCTCCACCATAAACAATCTGCACATGAAGGTTCATTACCCCAACAATCTTGCTGTGTTGTTTCGACAAATTGACATCCATCTTTTAAATCACAATCTGTACAAGATGGAAATAATGCATTTTTTACCTTATATCTAAACCATGAATAATCTTTAGACATCCAAATATTAGATAATTTATATTCTAGTATATTCCCAAATGAATGCGCCTTAATTTCTTTTTTCTGTCCATATACATATTCTATTCCATCATGTAAAAATCTATAACATGGAACTACTTCACCGTCCCATCTAATGACAGTTGCATTATTTTCAATAAAATTGCAATGTCTTTCTGTTTTTAATTTAAAATTGGGAATAATTGCACTTACTTTAGCTGTTACTGCATTTGATATTAATTTTCTTAAATTAATATCTCTCTCTTTATTATCCTCACTGTATAATTCCAATCCAAGAAAATGATCATATACTGGTAATAAATTTGAAATTACCACCTTTCTTATACCATAGGGTAAAAGGGTTTTTACTATGCTCCCAAAATCCTTATAATTTTTTTCTGTCAATACAGTTTCTATTGAAAGTGCTGGTTTCCCTGTATTTCTATTTTCTTTATATTTTGATATTTTTGCTAATAGTTTTTCAACATATTTAAAACTCGGATGCCCCACATCACCTGTTTCAACGGAAATAATCAATTCATCAACCTTAAGGTCTATTAATTGCATAATTAACAAATCATTTAACATATAACCATTTGAAGTAATCGTGAGCATATATCCTTCTTGTTTTATTTTTTTTATCATATCTAAAAAATGTGGGTTCATAGTACATTCTCCAATACCGCCAAAAACAACATGTTCAAAATTAGGAAATTCTTTCAAATCTTTTATGACCTTTTCAAAAATCTGTTTTGTCATAAAACCTTCCGGATCTGTAAATGTATTTTTAAAACACATAGGACAATCAAGATTGCATCTTGATGATAACTCTAAATAAATTTTTTTTAGATCCAAATTTGGTTTTAATATTAATTCCCCCATATTCATTTTAAAATGATATGAATTCATATTACTTCCTTCTTTCTTTTTTTAAATGTTTTTAAATGAATAAAATTCACATATTTCGTCTTTATATAATCCTTCTTTTCCTAATGGAATTCTAACAATCCCATCAGCCATTCTAAATGGAGAGGCAATTCCAGATTCTCCAAGAATAGGATGTGCTAAAAATTCATTATTTTTTCTTTCCAATTTTACAAATATAAATCTTTCTCTTCCTTGTGCTGTTGGAACATTTGTAGTTATTCTTACATATTTATCTACTTCTGGTATGAAATTACTAAATCCTGATATTTTTCTTATAGTTGGGAATAAAAACAAATATGAGCTAACAACAAACGATGTAGGATTACCAGGTAATCCTAATATTATTTTTTTATCTGTTTTCCCAAATATTACTGGTTTCCCGGGTTTCACTTGAACCCCATTATATAAAACTTCTCCAAAATATTCTATTGTTGATAATGAATAATCTCTAGCACCAAGAGAACTACCTCCAGAAATTACAACTATATCTCCATTTTCTAACGCCCATTTAACTCCTTCTTTAAATTCCTCTGGATCATCTTTTATCAATCTATATCTTTCAACATCAATTCCTTGTAAGTTTAACCACGACATTAGTGCATATGAATTACCGTCTCTAATTTGAGTTTTTATTCTATTTTCTGATGGTTCTACTACTTCATCGCCTGTCGGGATAATGCAAACCTTTGGTTTTTTGTATACATTTATTTTTGTAATACCTAAACTCATTAAATTATGAATATGTCCTATATTTATTTTTTCGCCTTTTTTTACCACTATGCTATTTTTCTTTACATCTTCATCTTTTTTTAAAATATTTTCACCAGGAGCTACTGATTTATAAATTTCAACTCTTTTTCCAAATTCTTTTGTATTTTCAATCATCACGCATGCATTTGCCCCAGCTGGTAGCATTCCACCTGTAGGTATTTTCACACATTCACCTGATTTCATTTCTCCTATATATTCTTCACCCATGAAAACTTCTCCTACTATTTTTAAAAAAGCTGGGTTACCATCACTTGCGCCAAATGTATCTTCAGCTATTACAGCATAACCATCAATTGTTGATTTATCGAATCCAGGCAAATTTTCAGGAGATAATATATCTTCTGCAGACGCATATCCTATTGCTTTTTCAGTTTCCAGTTCAATTATTTCAGTTCTTATATTTAACTTATCAATAAAATTAGTATAAATTTCTTCTCTTGGAACAAATATTTGAAATCTTTTCTTCATTTTACTACCTCCCATATTTTCCCAGTATCTTTTAATAAATACCCACCTAATTCTTCTGCTTTCTCTTTAAATTCTTTTGAAGTAATTATATTAACTATTATATCAAACCTTTTGTCACTTATAAAACTTTCATGAATTAATAAATCATATCTTTCATACGCTATTGGGATAAAATCTAAATCATATATATTTGCAGCTGCTTTGATACCTAAGCCCACATCTGCCATATCCTTTTTTATTTTTAATGCAAGATTCACATGTGAATACTCTTCATCTGAATATCCATGTATGTTTTTTGAGGATATTTTGTATTTATCTAAATAATAATCCAATAAAATTCTTGTACCAGCAGTTTTTTGCCTATTAATATATCTTATTCCTTCTTTTGTTAAATCAGTAAAATCTTTTATGTTTTTAGGATTGCCTTTTTGAACAATAAATCCTTGTTCCCTATATGATAAATTCATTAGTCTAAATTCATCAAGATATTCTTTAATATATGGAATATTATATTCTCCAGTCTCTGGATTTAATAAGTGCATTCCTGCCATATGCGTATATCCTTTTAATACTGCTAAAATTCCACCTAAACTTCCAACATTTGCAGATACTAAATTAATATTTTTCTCATATTTTTTTATCATATCTGCCAATAAATCTATTAACAAATCATGGCTTCCTATTACTAATATATTGTTATCTACTACTTTTTTCGATCTTTTTAAATATATGTTTATTTCTTCACCATCTTCAATAACCTCTACCCCTTTTTCTATATACACTACACCATCTTGCTTAGATATTGCAGAAATATTAGCAGCACCACGTTTTAACGGAACAGCTATATAATTGTTTTCTACTTTACCAACACCAACTCTTAAATATTCTTTTTCTGTAATTGATGAATGTATCCTTTTTGCTGAAATCCCATTTATTACTTCATTATTATAATAAATCTCCATTTTTGATTTGTTCAAAATAAGCGGTTTTACTATGTCTTCTAAAATAATATTACAAGATACAGGAAATCCTGGCAGCCCAATAACTGGCTTTTCATCAATTATTCCTAAAATAGCTGGTTTACCTGGTTTTATATTTATTCCATGAATAACTACTTCCCCAAGTTTATTGATTACATGAAATGTAAAATCTTTTGATCCAGCCGAAGACCCTGCATTTAATAAAATTAAATCATAGTCATTTATTTTATTTTCTATTATATTTGATATTATATTTTCGTCATCTGGCAAAATATCATTTACATCAACTTCGGCATTAAATTGCTCTAAATAGTTTTTTATCATTAATGAATTTGTTTCTGGAATTTGAAATTCTTTTGTTTTTTCTTCTGGTTTAACTATTTCATTTCCAGTAGGAATAAGTAATATTTTTATTTTTTTTATTACTGGTATTTTAAATATTCCAGCCATCATTAAAAATGATATATCTGAAGATGTTAATGTATGATATCTTGTAAATAGCATTTCGCCAGCACATATATCTTCTCCTACTTTTCTTACGTCTTTATATGGAAAAACACTATTTCTTATTTTTACATGTTCATCATCTATAATTTCAACATTTTCAATCATTATAACACTATCATACGGATGATCTATTGGATATCCTGTGTTTATATATTTAAAATCCTCATCTTTTTTTAAAATAATAGGGTTTGATTCATTTGCACCATATGTTTTTTTGCTAATAACCTCAATTCCATCCATAGCGCTACTATTATATGAAGGTACATTCTCTTTAGCTATTATAGGTTTTGCAGTAACTCTATTCATAGCTTCTCTTGTGTTTATAACTTCAATTTTATCATTTTTAAAATAAGTTTTTATTTTATCAAAATAATTATCCAAGGCTTCTTTTAGATCTTTTTTATTTAAATAAAATCTTCTTTTCACCTAACCCCTCCTTTAAATTATCTTTTTTAATTATACAATAAAATAACAAAAAAATGAAGATTATTTTCCGATTAATCATTATGAAATAATATAACGATATTTTGTAAAAAAAACGAAAAATGATATAATTATTAATACGAACAATTTTATCAATTATATTTAAAGGGGGAAAAATTATTAACAGCATTATTGTATCCTTAAATATATCTAAAAAAAGAGGAACAAGAAAAAATGTAGTAGATTCAGTAATCTTAAAGGAGAATTGGGGAATTATAGGAGATGCTCATGCTGGTAATTGGCATAGACAAATTTCCATGCTTTCAACAAAAAGCATAAATAAAATTGACAAAGAAAGACTTAAAACTTTAACTTATGGGGATTTTGCAGCTAATATTATTGTAAAAGATGTTATAATACACACATTACCAATTGGAACAAAAGTTAAAATTGGAGATGTTTTACTAAAAATAACACAAATTGGGAAAAAATGCGAAAAAGATAATTTAGTTAGAAAATTAACAGGAAAATGCATTACACCAGAAGAGGGTGTATTTTTAAAGGTGCTAAATGGAGGAGAAATTAAAATTGGTGATAAAGTTGAATTTTTATTGGAGGGATATCTTTGATTGAAAGTTATGTTGTTTCCATTAATATTTCAAGAAAAAAAGGCGTTGTAAAAGAACCCATTAAAGAAGCTGAATTACGGGTTAATTGGGGTATCGTAGGAGATGCTCACGCTGGTAATTGGCATAGACAAATTTCTATGTTATCAGAAGAAAGTATAGATAAAATGCGGAAATACGGTTATGAATTAAAATATGGGGATTTTGCCGAAAATATTACTGTTAAAAATGGAGAAATATATAAATTTCCTATAGGGACAAAGGTTCAAATCGGTGATACTTTATTAGAAATTACTCAAATTGGGAAAGAATGCCATACTTCTTGTGCAATTTCACAAACTATTGGAAAATGTGTTATGCCTCTTGAAGGTATATTTTTAAAAGTTTTAAAAGGCGGGAAAATTAAAATTGGTGATAAAGTGATTTTTTATACTCAAGAAACAAAAAAGTTATCAAAAATATAGGAGGGAATATTGTGAAAAAATTTCTAATAATACTTCTAATATTAACATCTATAACTTTATTTTCAGAAAATTTGATAATTCTTCATGCTGGTTCTTTAACAAATGTTTTAAAAGCTATTGCTATTGAGTTTGAAAAAGAAAATCCGAATATTAACATACAATTGATGGGATCCGGGAGTTTGGTTGTTGCGCGAAAAATTACAGAATTAAACCAATTAGCAGATTTAGCTTTTGTTGCAGACTATACTATTATTCCAAAATTTTTATATGACAAATATGCGAATTTTAATGTTGTTTTTTCATTTAATAGCATGGTATTAGCCTATACAAATAAATCTAAATATAATAATATTATTAATAAAAATAATTGGTATAACGTTATTTTCAATAATGGTGTTCTTTATGGTCACTCAAATCCTGATTTAGATCCTTGCGGGTATAGAACATTAATGACTATGCAGTTGGCAGAAGAACTTTATAATATTGATGGTTTATATCAAAAATTCTTAAATTCAAAAAATAGAATGGTTTTAAAAAAATCAATAGATTTAATTTCATATTTAGAAGCAAATGAAATGGATTATGCGTTTTTATATAAATCAGAAGCATTTCAACATAATTTAAACTATATAGAATTACCCCAAGAAATTGATCTATCCTCTGTAAAATTTGAAGAAAATTATAAAAAAGCATATGTAAACGTTCCAGGAAAAAATGGGGAAAAAATTAAAATTTATGGAAAATCAATAAACTATGGATTTACACTATTAAAAAATGCCCCCCATAAAAATTTAGCTATAAATTTTATAAAATTTATGTATTCTGAAAAAGGAAAAAAGATTTTTAAAGAAAAAGGTATGTCTTTATTTGCAAATGTTGATTTTCCTCAAAATTTACCAAATGATTTAAAAATATTATGGGGGTATTGATTTGGAAATTTTAGTTAAAGATTTCAAAATTACCTTTCAAAATTTTTCGTTAAAAATTGACTATTTAAAAATTAATTCAGGTGAATATATATATATTATTGGTCCAACCGGTTCAGGTAAAACATTATTTTTAGAAGCAATTGCAGGCTTTGTTAAACATAGTGGGAAAATTTTTTTTGGAAATAAGGATATTACTTTTTTCCCGTCTGAAAAAAGAGAAATTGGTTTTGTATATCAAAATTATCATCTTTTTCCACATTTAAATGTAGAAAAAAATATAAAATTTGGTATGAAAATGAAAAAAATGAATGATAAAGACTTTTTTTATTATATTGTCAAAAGATTAAATATATTTCATATTTTAAGTAGAAAAGTTCAAAATCTTTCTGGAGGAGAAAAACAGCGTGTTGCATTAGCTCGTGCATTAGTTACAAAACCAAATGTTTTATTATTAGATGAACCTTTATCAGCTCTTGATCAAGATACTAAAAATGATATTTTGAAATTGTTACATGAAATAAATCGGGAATATAATTTAACTACAATACATGTTACACATGATAAAAACGAAATAATAAATAATTCAAAAATATATAGAATTTATGACGGAACTTTAATGGAGGAATATGATGTTCAGATATCTAATTATAATTATTAGCTTTATTTTTATTTTTTCCATTACATTACCATTTTTAACTATTTTTTTGAATGTTGATTATAGCTTATTATTAGAAATCTCAAAAAGCTCTGAATTTTTAAATGCAGTAAAAACAACATTTAGTGCAGCTTTTTTAGCGACTTTTATTGCAATAATATTTGGAATCCCATTTGCTTATACCGTAGTTAGATATGATTTTCCATTTAAATCTATACTAGAAGCAATTGTTGATATACCTCAAACAATACCACATACAGCAGCAGGTATTGCTTTACTAATGACTTTAGGTAGAAATTCTATTATTGGGAAAAGTACCGAAATTGTAGGAATTTCATTTGTTCATACTTTTTGGGGTGTTGTTGCAGCAATGGGGTTTTTAAGTTTTAGTATTTTAGTAAATTCTGTTAAAGAAGGCTTTAAAAAAGTTGATATTAGATATGAAAAAGTAGCACGCTCATTGGGTGCAACTCCATTTAAAACATTTATTTTTATCTCTATTCCTATGATAAAACATGAAATAATAACAGGATCATTATTAATGTGGGCAAGAGGTATTTCTGAATTTGGCGCTGTAGCAATTTTAGCTTATTATCCTATGACGTTATCAGTACTAACATACGATAAATTTCAAGGTTATGGGTTAAAACAAGCAATTGCTATAACAGCTCTTATATTTATTATGTCTATGATTATATTTATTTTTATTAGAATAATACAAAACATATGGAAATATAATGAATCGAGGTAATTATTATGATTGATACATTTAATAGAAAAATTGAATACGTTAGACTTTCACTTACAGACAAATGTAATTTTAGATGTAATTACTGTATGAATGAAAATGCTGAATTTTTACCAGAAAATTTACTATTAACATTAAATGAAATTGAAAATTTGGTAAAGGTGTTGAAAGCTTTAAAATTTAAAAATATAAGACTCACAGGGGGAGAGCCTACTTTAAGATCTGATATTATAGACATTGCTAAAATTATCAAAAAATATTTTGGTTCATTTAGTATAACTACTAATGGTTCTCTTATGTATTATCTTGCTGAAGATTTAAAAAATAACGGATTACGCGATGTTAACTTTAGTCTTGATTCTCTAAATAGAGACACCTTTAAAGAGATTACAAGAAGAGATGATTTGTCCAATGTATTAAATGGACTAAAAAAATCTATAGATATTGGGCTAAATGTCAAAATTAATACAGTAATTCAAAAAAAGAATTCTTCGGAAGTTTTTGATTTAATAAAATTTGCTTCAAATTATAAATTACCTATTAGGTTTATTGAGTTAATGCCAATAGGTAATAATTATAGTGAAAAAGATTTTATTAGCGAGAATATGTTAAAAGAAAAAATTAAAGAAAAATATTTTTTAACACCTATAGATAACACATTTGGTTTTGGACCATCCAATTATTTTTCTATTAAAGAATTAAATGTTGTTGTTGGATTTATTTCAGCAATGACACATAATTTTTGTTCTTCATGCAATAAAATAAGAATTTCTTCAGATGGATACATATATCCATGTTTAGCTTTTGATTATAAGATTTTCATAAAGGATGTAATTTTTGATGACTATAAATTAAAAGAAAAAATCAAATATGCTATATTAAAAAAACCAAAAAGGCATTTTTTGAATAATTTTAAAAAAGAAACACCTATGCATAAAATGGGGGGATAATATGAATTTCACACATATAGATGAAGATGGTAATGTAAAAATGGTAGATGTTTCTGGGAAAGATGTTACTCTTAGGATAGCTAAGGCCCATGGGAAAATAAAAATGAAAAAAGAGACTATTAATGCTATAATAAAAGGGAATTTAAAAAAGGGGAATGTTTTAACAACTGCAAAAATAGCTGGAATTATGGGAGCAAAAAAAACTTCAGATTTAATTCCAATGTGTCATAATATTTTTATTTCAAAAATAGATATTGAATTTAAAATAAATGAGGATAATATAGAAATTTTTTCATATGCTAAAACATCTTCACAAACAGGAATTGAAATGGAGGCATTAACAGCTGTCAACATTACTGCTTTAACAATATACGACATGTGTAAAGCTGTTGACAAAGAAATGGAAATAACTGAAATTTATTTGTTGGAAAAATCCGGAGGAAAAAGCGGGCATTTTATCAGAGGTGATAAAAAATGAATTATTTTATATTAACACTAAGTGACAAAGGTTCAAAAGGTGAAAGAGAGGATTTAAGCGGAAAAGTCATAATGGAATTAATGAGCTCTATAAATGCAAAAATGATTGGATATAAAATACTACCAGATGAAGAAACTTTAATAACAAATGAATTAAAAGACTTAGTAAAAAATGATATAGATGTTATTTTAACTACAGGTGGAACTGGGCTAACCCCAAGGGATGTTACTCCAGAAGCTACTTTAAAAGTTATAGAAAGAAGAATATATGGAATGGAAATTGCAATGATTATTGAAGCACTAAAACATACTCCTCATGGCATGTTATCTAGAGCAATTGTTGGAGTCGCTAATGAAACATTAATTATTAATCTTCCAGGTAACCCTAAAGCTGTAAAAGAAAACCTTCAAGTTCTTTTACCTGCAATTCCACACGCAATTGAGAAAATTAAAAACTTAGGTGGAGATTGTGCAAGATAATTCATTTTGATATTAATATTAAAAATATCATTTAGAAAACATACTATTTTATAAAAACAAAGCCCGATTTTTCGGGCTATTTCTTTAATGAATTTCTTTCTACTATTTTTTATTAATTATATTCAATAATATCAAAAGAATTAAAATATAAATCAACAACTAGCATTTTGTTTATTAACATATGCTCATAATCTTCCATTATTAACTTCATAGTTTCGCTTACTTGAATTGAGGCTATTACAGAAACTGCATACGGTGTTACAAATTTTATTTCATCTGAATCTTTTATATCTCCTAATATATCTCTTAATGATTTTGTTTTCCCTGGAATTATGTCGGTTACTTGCCCAAAAAATCTTTCTACACCACCATGTATTAACGGTATTTTCATTTCATGAATCTTTCTATCAAGAATTTTTCTACTTTCAAAATTATCAAAACAATCTATTACAACATCTACATCTGGTAATTTTGTTTCATTATTAATTTTTTCATTAAAAATATGAATTTTTACATCAGGATTTACTCTATTTAATTTTTCTTTCGCTACAAATACTTTTGGTTTTCCAATATCTTCTATGTCATATAATATTTGCCTATTTAAATCTGGCATATCTAATATACCATCATCATAAATAAAAATCTCCCCAACACCTAATCTACACAGGTGCATTAACACATTGCTTCCTAAACCACCTGCTCCTGCAACTAATATTTTAGATTTTCTTATTTTTTTAAAGTCTTTATAAAGCTTCATATGTCTATTATATCTAAGAATATTATCCACCTCCTGCTGGCGGAAAAATCGATATTATTCCTTCTTCTACTAACGTATTTAAACCATTAATGTGAATAATGTTTTTCCCATTAATTAGTATCATTGTTCCAACTTTTATTTTTTCTCCATCAACTAGATACTCTCTAATTTTAAAATCATTAAATTTATCAACTAATAAATTTATTAATTCATTTACTGTTATTGGATTATCCAATTCAATATCAACAGAATCAACCTTGAGATATAATCTCAAGGTTGCAAAAAATTTTACTTTAATTTTCATATTATATTAAGCTCCTTTAATTTTTCATCTGTTGGTATCCCTTTTTCGCTCCATCCCCTAACTTCATAATACTTAGGTAATAACACTTCTAAATGAACTACTTGTCCTTTATTTGGCCCTTCTTTTACCGGTTCTTCTAATAATCTTTTTGGTAATGTGTCTTGAGATGGATCAATTCCAGCCTCTAAATTAAATTTTCTTTCTAAATTCCATATTCTTTCACCTATTTTTAATGTTTCTTCTGATGATAAATTCCACCCAAGTGCTGCATTTATAAGATCTTTATAATCATCTAATCCTAATGCAAATGATGTGAATAAACATAGTCCTGCAGAGTCTATAACTGCTGTTAAATCCTGGAATGTTTTTACCCATTCTGCTTTTCCTTCTAATTCTTGTGGATCTATTTTTTCAGGAGCTCCTAATATTTCAGGTGAAATCATATATCCTCTTACATGACATCCTCCCCTGTTACTTGTTGCATATTCAAGTCCATGGCCTTGTGCCCCTCTTGGATCATATGCCGGAATTTCTTGTTTTTTTACTGTCATAGAAATCTCTGGGTGACCATAACTTTCTGCTAATCTATAAGATCCCTCTGCTAATTTATCTCCAAATCCTTCTCTCAAACCAATTTGTTTCGTATAATATACAATTGCTTCAGAACTACCAAATTTTAATTCAGGTCCATTATTTAATTCTTCCCTTTTTATTAATCCTTTTTCATACATTTCCATTGCAGCTGCAATTGTTGCACCAGCAGAAATTGTATCAAGTCCATATTGATTACATAAATGATTTGCTTCAACAATGGCAATTAAATCAGAAACTCCACAATTAGCTCCAAATGCCCAACCAGTCTCATATTCTGGCCCTTCTGTTTCAATACCATTTGGTAGGGTTACTCTTCTCCCACAAGCTATAGGACAGCCAAAACATGGCATATTTTTTATTAAATATCCTTTTTCTACTAAAGCTTCACCCGAAACTTCATCTGTTAATTCAAATATAGATTCCTGGAAATTCTTTGTTGGATATAATCCATTTTGATTGATAATATTATCTAATACTTTAGTTCCAAGTTTTGGTAACCCTTCACCAGTAACTCCATTTTCCTTTAATTTCTTTATTTTTTCTTTTACTGTTTCCATAAACTTTGCAGGTTCTTTTACTTCAGGTCTTTTTTTACCTCTAACAACAACAGCTTTTAAGTTTTTACTACCCATTACAGCGCCAACTCCAGTTCTTCCAGCTGCCCTATGTTTATCATTCATAACAGCTGCAAATTTAACTAATTTTTCTCCAGCCGGCCCTATACATGCAACTCTAGCTTTTGGGTCACCAAACTCTTCTAGTAATTTATCGGTTGTTTCAAAAACATCTTTCCCCCATAAATGAGATGCATCTTTTAGTTCAACGTGGTCTTCATTAATGGATAAATAAACAGGTTTGTCTGATTTACCTTCAAAAATAATCATGTCATAACCAGCAAATTTTAATTCAGCACCAAAGTAACCTCCTGAATTACTAGAAGCAATTGTTCCAGTTAGTGGCCCTTTGGTTACAACCATATATCTTCCGCCAGTTGGCGCAGCAGTTCCTGATAATGGCCCTGTTGCAAAAAATAGTTTATTTTCTGGCGAAAGAGGATCTACTTTTGGATCTACTTCGTCGTAAAACATCTTTGTTGCAAGACCTCTGCCGCCTAAATAAAGTTCTGCATCCTTTGGCAATTCTTCGACTTTTACACTTTTTTCTGTAAGATTTACTCTTAAAATCTTTCCGTTAAATGACACCTTTACCCCCCCTTTTTGATTTTCCTTCCTTTCCAAACACGGGAGGCATAGTCGTTTCCAACTATACCCATTGGCCTTTTACCATGACTAAAAGTTTTAGGTAGAAAGGCTCGGAAGGGGTAATGTATTCACTTTGATTTTATCACATTTTCATAAAAAGTTCAATATAATAATAAACCGGGGAATTTTTCCCCGGTTTTATAAATAACATTATTTTTCAAATAATTTTTTTAAATTTTCTGAATATGGTGGTCTTACTACACCCTTTTCTGTAATAATTGCAGTAACTAATTCATTTGGTGTTACATCAAACGCTGGATTATACACTTTAATTTCTTCTGGAACCATTTTAGATTTATGACAATATCTTACTTCTTTGTGAGATCTTTCTTCAATAGGTATTTCATTCCCAGTAGGTGTATTTAAATCAATTGTTGATAACGGTGCTGCAACATAAAATGGTATTCCATGTTCTTTTGCTAATAACGCTACAGAATATGTCCCAATTTTATTAGCAACATCTCCATTAGCAGCTATTCTATCTGCACCAACTACAACTGCATTTATTTTTCCTTGTTTCATTACCCAGCCAGCCATATTATCTGATATTAATGTAACATCAAATCCATCTTTGTATAATTCCCATACTGTAAGTCTTGCACCTTGTAAATATGGTCTTGTTTCATCAGCATATACTTTAATATTTTTTCCTAATTCTCTAGCTCCTCTTATTACACCTAAGGCTGTTCCATAATCTACTGTTGCTAAAGCTCCTGCATTACAATGAGTTAATACAGTATCTCCATCATTTAATAACTCACCACCAAATTTTCCCATAGCCTTATTTGCTTCTATATCTTCATATGCAATATCTAATGCCTCTTTTTCTATTAATTCAATTAAATTATCTTTATTTTTTATTTCATTAAATTTTTTTTCCATTCTATTTAATGCCCAAAATAAGTTAACTGCTGTTGGTCTTGTATTTGCAAGCGTTTCTTTTACTTCTTTTATTTTTTCATCAATTTTCTCACTATTTGCAAATTCCTTTACTCCTAAAACATAACCAAATGCCGCTGATGCACCAATTGCTGGAGCTCCTCTAACAACCATATCTTTTATAGCAATGGCTACTTCTTTATAATTATTACATATTACATACGTTTCTTCTAATGGCAAGTATCTTTGGTCGACTAAAATTAATGAACTTCCTGTCCATTCCATAGTTATAGTCTTTAACTTGCTCATTCTTTATCATCCTTTTCCACTTCATTTATGACTCTTTTCGCTAATTGAACATAAGGAGCTACATGTTCAGGTTTCCCAAAATATGCTGCTGGTTTCCCTGTATCCATATTTGTTCTTATATCTTCACTAATAGGAATTTCTGCTAAAATTGGTATATTATATTTTTCAGATAATGATTTTGCACCATTTTTACCAAAAATATAATGTTTTGTGTGACAATTTGGACATTCAAAATACGCCATATTTTCTACTAATCCTAAAATGTTCTTATTCATAATTTTAAAGAAATTAATAGCTCTTTCGACATCGTCTTTAGATACTTCTGAAGGAGTTGTAACTATAATTGCCCCATCAAATTTATTAATCAATTGCATAACTGTTAAGGGTTCATCACCTGTACCTGGAGGTGCATCAATAATTAAATAATCTAAGTCTTCCCATTCAATATCATTGAAAAATTGTTTAATTGTACCTGTTTTAATAGCCCCTCTCCATACTATTGGCTTTCCAGATTCCGGAACAAATTGAGATACTGATAAAACTTTTACACCATTCACTTCAGGTGGTAATATTTTTTCTCCTACCTGATAAGGATGGTCTTTTTCTGTTCCGCCAAGCATTCTCATAACATTTGGACCATGCATATCTATGTCCATTAATCCAACTTTTCTTCCTTCTAAGGATAAGGCTACTGCTAAATTTACAGCAATTGTTGATTTACCGACTCCCCCTTTTCCACTCATAACCATAATTACATGTTTTATATTATCTAATTTGGGTTGATCTGGTAAATGAAACGGTATTTTTTTATCTGCCATATTATTCCTCCTCAACTATAATCTCATATGTAACTTCTGCCATGCCTTTTACTGTTGCAGAAGCTGAACAATATTTTTCTTGAGATAATTTAACTGCTCTTTCTAATTTTTCCATCGGCAAATCTTTACCTTTAAATATATATTTCACATTTATTTTCTTAAAGTATCTTGGATGTTCCTCATTTCTCTCTGTTTCTAATTTTACTCTTAAATCTTTATAATCTACTTTCATTTTCTTTAAAATCATTGCAACATCTATTCCAGTACATCCACCAATGCCTAATAAAAATAATTCTAAAGCTCTTGGACCACTATTTGTTCCTCCAACCTCTGGAGAAGCATCAATTATTACTTCATGACCTGATGGTGTTTTAGATACAAATTGCATTCCCACTGTTTTTTTTAATTCTATTTCCATACTTTCCCTCCTAAATATGATTTTTTATGTCAAATATAATTATAGCGCTATACTTATAATAATGTATAACAGAATTTTTAAAAGTTATCTTTTTGAGTTTTTAATATTTTTAATGTATAATACTTAATGAATATAAATAAACCAATTGAAATAAAGAATTGATGGAGGTAATATATGCAAAAAATACATTTAAAAATTATTTTATTACTATTTATATCAATATCCAGAATATTTTTTGCTTCCCCAGATACTTTTCAGATTGTTGATAGGATTCCTGTAGGTGAAAGAACATTTCATATTGATATTTATGGAAATTATGCAACAATTTGTAATTATAGCGGCACTGTAAAGGTAATTGATTATGTAAACGGTGATGTAACTTTATATGTAGATAATGGGATTATGTCAAGACCGATGGCTGGATATTATATTAATAATTATTTATATGTAATAGATAATGGAGATCCTTCTATTAAGGTTATAAACAAATGGGGAAGTTTAAGTAGAAAATTAAAATTAAAAGCTAAACCAATAAATATGAAAGTGTTAAATGATAAATTTTATATCACTACAACTAATCCATATGGATTGTATATTGTAGACAAAAAAACTTTGAAGATAGATAAATTTATTGAATTTCCCGTGAAAACACCTTTTATTTCTATTATAGATAATGATGTATTAATTCCAATGTATGAAAATGAAAAGGATAATATTTTAAACACTTATAAGCTTTTATTCATAGTAAGTGAAAATAAATTTATCACAAATTTAAAAAGAATTGTATTTCCTATCGATATAGAAAAACATAATGATAAATACTATTTAGGGGAATATTTTGATGGTGGAATTTATGAGTTTTGGGATAATTATCAAAAAAAAGTTGCTCAATTTGGGAAAATGCTAATTAATATAGGCATTTTCAATGAAAATATAATTGGAAACTCTCTTTTTGGTGGTCTATATATATACTCTTTAAAAAACAAAACTACAAAAGTTATTTTAAAAGATGTCCCTATTACTGATTTTGATTATAATTCATCAAATGATTTTCTTTTTGCTATATCCCATATAACTGGTCAATTTTTTGTTATAGATAAAAATTTCAATATTTACGAAACTTTAAAGTTAGATGATTATCCTATAGATATTGAAGTCCCTACCGATAATATAATCCTCGTTTTGAGTACGGACGGTCGTTCATTAAGTATTATAAGAAGGTTTTAATTAATTCTTTTGTTTTTTCATATGTTTTATTTAATTTAAACAAATAAGTCTTTTGTACTTCGTTAAAATCAATTCCTTTTATTTCTGTTAAAGCATTTATTAAGCTGTCTTCATTTCTAAAGAATAAATTATATTTTTTATCTATAGTTTTAAAAACTCTATAATTTTTTTGATTTTTATACATTATTACTGGAACACCTAAATATATTGAAAGGATTCCTCCGTGCAATCTATCAGAAATAACAAATTCAGATTTCAATAACTCATCAAGTATTTTCTTTTCTTCTGTAATAGGAAAGGATATATTAAATTTGTTTTTATACTTTTCGTAAAATTCATAAGCATATATAGAATCTTGTGACTTATTAAAAACAATTGGCGTAATTCTTTTTATATTTATTTGTTTTAATAAGAATAATATTTTTTCCCAGTTCTTTTGTCTTTTTATAACAATAGATATATGTGATTCCTGAGGATCACTTTCAAAAATAATATTTTTATATTTTACTGGTCCAATATCTACCCCCAAGTCAAAGTTTTTAGAACATCTTTTTGCATATCTATAACTTGTTTCATCTCTTAAAATACCATATGATTTCTCATATTTTAAAATTTTCTTTAATCTTTTTATTGCATAATTATGCCTAAAATGTCCAAACCCTTGTGACAAGAATAACACATTTTTCCTATAATGTTTTGCTATATTAAATAAAAAATCATAATACATAAAACTTTTTAATGATGTTTCAGTTTGAAACAAGTTTCCTCCACCATAAATTACAAAATCTGATTCTTTTATAGTATTAATTATTTTTAACATATCGTATTTCTCCAGTGGGATGATTTTGAATTTATGATCTTTGTTATATATAACCTTATCTGAAATTATATATATTTTTCCATCGTAATTTAAATCCTTAAATAATTCTAATATGGATTCAAATAACATTTCATCTCCGAGGTTATTATGACCATAATAACCTATAAGAAAAATCTTTTTCATTTTTTCAACTCCTTAGGGTTTTTTTTATTATATATAGAATTATAATTCAGGAGGCGGATAAAATGTTTATAAAAGATATCACTATGAATATTATACCAAAAGCTTTAGATGCAGTTGAAACTAGACAAAAAATATATTCACATAATATAGCTAATTATAACACACCTGGCTATAAGAGAAAAGATGTTTCTTTTGAAAAGGAACTAAAAAAAGCTTTAGGAGATTCTTCTGAGATTAAATTAAAAACTAAAAATGACAAACATTTTAAAAATATACCTTCTCTTAATGAAGTTAAATATAATATTATTGAAGATAACAGTCGTTCTGCAAGAGAAGATGAAAACAATGTAGATATTGATATAGAAATGGTAAAAATGATGGAAAATACTTTACAATATAATGCTTTAACAAGACTTATTAATTATAGATTATCCGACTATAAAACAGTAATAGGAGGCATTAGATAATGAATATAAACGCATTTAAAATAATGGATATTGCTGCAAGTGGGATGACTGCCGAAAGATTTAGATCAGAAGTTATATCAAATAATCTTGCAAATGTTAACACTACAAGAACTGAAAATGGTGGGCCTTATAAGAGGAAAATCGTTACATTTAAAGAAGTTTTAAATAAAAATTTTTTAGAAAAAGATGAACAAATTTCCGGTGTTAGAGTCTCAAAATTAGAAGAGGATAACAGTCCATTCAAATTAGTTTATGATCCAGGACATCCCGATGCCGATGAAAGTGGTTATGTAAAATATCCAAATGTCAATCCTCTTAGAGAAATGGTCGATTTAATTACTGCCCAAAGAGCTTATGAAGCTAATGTCGCTGTTGTAAATTCTGCAAAAACAATGTTTAATTCTGCTTTATCCATAGGTCGTGGAGCTTAGGAGGTGTAGATTATGATAGAAAAAATCCCTGGAGTATCAGGAATAAATGGAATTAATAATATAGCAAGGACGCAAAAAAACAATCAGACATCATCAAAAAATCTTAATTTCGCAGATATTTTAAGAAATGCTATTGATGATGTTAATAAAACACAAAAGATTTCAGAACAAATGAGTGCTGATTATGCTGCTGGAAAAATCGATAATATTCACAATGTTATTATTTCAGCAGAAAAAGCCTCTTTATCCTTGAAATTAACTACAGAAGTTACTAACAAAATTGTTCAAGCTTATAAAGAAATTATGAGAATGCAAATCTAGAAATGAGGTAATAAAATGGAAGAAATTATAAAAGCAGTCGATGAATTTTTTGAAAAAAATCCAGAATTTGATTTTGAATCTTTAGAGTTATTTCTTTATGAAAATTTTAAAAAAGACGATGTTGAAGAATATTTAAGATTATTAGGTGAAACTATTTTAAGTGCAGAAGGTGGTTTTAAAGATCCTATGGGTGCTCTTTTAGATAATGAACCAGAAATTAAAATAATCGAAAACCCTTCAGAAGATGTGTTAAATAAACTCAACATCAGTGAGTGGCCTATATGGGAAAAAGAAATTTCAACTTTTGATTGGTATTATGATGATACCGAAGTATGTTACATATTAGACGGAGAAGTGATTATCCATACAAAAAACAGTACTTATAAAATAAAAAAAGGTGATCTCGTTGAATTTAAAAAAGACCTTTCATGCAAATGGGAAATTATTAAACCTATTAAAAAATACTATAATTTTGGTACAAAAATATAGACTGCTTATGCAGTCTATATTTTTATTATTAAAACAATACAAATAATTATCTCTATATATAAAAACCTTTAAAAAATATAATTTTTTTTGTATAATTTAATATAATTACGCGTATTTATCTTTAATTGCATGTAATTATATTTTTTGTTTATTGATTATATGACTATAATTATAGTCAAGGAGGATTTTTATGGATATTGAAAATTTGAAATTTTATAGTGTTGCTGAATCTAAAGCAAAATTTTCACAAGTTACAGAGGAGTCAAAAAGCAAATTCATTATTATAACTAAAAATGGAAAACCAGAATTTGTATTAATTGGTTATGATAAATTTAAGAAATTAATTAACTTTATAGATGAAATTAGAGATTTATATTTAATGGAAATTGGAGATCCTTCGAGATATAATGAAATAAAGGATATTTTTAAAGAAATTGAAAATTTAGAATAGTTGGAGGTGTTTTTATGGCACAAGTTGTATTGGAAAATATTGATAAAATTTACCCTAATGGATTTCATGCGGTAAAAAATGCAAGTTTTACTATTGAAGATAAGGAATTTTGTGTTCTATTAGGTCCATCAGGTTGTGGAAAAACTACTACATTGAGAATGATCGCTGGTTTAGAAGAAATAACAAACGGAAAGTTAATGATCGATGAAAAAGTTGTAAATGATGTTGAACCAAAAGATAGAGATATTGCTTTTGTTTTCCAAAATTATGCTCTTTATCCCCATATGACTGTATATGATAATATGGCCTTTGGTTTAAAATTAAGAAAATTCCCTAAAGAAGAAATCGATCAAAGAGTAAAAAATGCAGCTAAAATTTTAGATATAGCTCATTTATTAGACAGAAAACCTAAACAATTATCTGGTGGGCAAAGGCAAAGGGTAGCTGTTGGAAGGGCTATTGTTAGAGATCCTAAAGTTTTCTTGTTTGATGAACCTTTATCAAATTTGGATGCTAAATTGAGAGTTCAAATGAGGTCTGAATTAAAGAAATTACACCATAGATTAGATGCAACTATTGTGTATGTTACTCATGATCAAGTAGAAGCTATGACAATGGCAGATAAGATTGTTATTATGAAAGATGGCGTTATTCAACAAATAGGATCTCCTCACGAAGTTTATTTTAAACCTACAAATAAATTTGTTGCCGGATTTATTGGTACTCCTCCAATGAATTTCCTTGAAGCTAAAGTTATTAGAGGAGAAGGAGGATTATGGATTTCTGCTGAAGAATTAAAAGTAAAAGTGCCAAAACAATTTGAAGAAAAATTAGATAAATATATTGATAAGGATATTATTTTTGGTATTAGACCTGAAAATATTCATGATAAATCAATTTATAAAGGGGAACACACAAATGATGTTGTTAAAGGTAAAGTTGATGTTGCAGAACCGCTAGGTAGTGAAACATTATTGCATGTTACTATAGGAGGTCAATATTTAGTTGCAAAAGTTGATCCTACCACAACAGCTAAAGAAGATATGGATGTTGAATTAATATTAGAAATGGAAACTATGCATGTGTTTGACAAAGAAACAGAACTAGCTATCATATAATTAGTCTCCGCAAATGCGGAGATTTTTTTTAGGTTATAATTATTGCGGGGGTGATATTATGGCAAATATTTTTGAAATAGAAAATTTCTTAAATAATTTATTGGAAGTGGATAAATTCAATGATTTTTGCTTCAACGGAATTCAAATAGAAGGAAAACATAATGTGAATAAAGTTGCTGTTGGCGTTTCTTTTAATAAACGCTTTCTTGATGAAGCATTAAAAATTAATGCTGATATGTTATTTGTTCATCATGGAATATTCGGAAAAGATTTTTTTAAAATTAGAGGGTATTTTAAAAAAAGAATAGAAAATCTTATAAAATATAATATTACGTTAATGGGTTACCATTTACCTCTAGATGCTCATATAGAATATGGAAATAATGCTCAAATTGCAAAAAAAATAGGATTGAAAAAATTTGACCCTTTTGATGTTGGAATTATAGGTGAATATGATGAAAAAATATCTTTTGAACAATTTCATACTCTTTTGAAGAATACTTTTAAAAGAGATGACATGGTAATTTATAAAAATAGTGATTTTATAAAAAAGGTAGCTATTATTTCTGGTGGTGCATCCTATGCTTTAGAAAATTTAGAAGGCAAAGTTGATACTTTTATTACTGGTGAAGTAAAAGAACATATTAGAAATATTGCTGAAGAAATGGGAATAAATTATATTAATGCTGGACATTATGTTACAGAGACTTTTGGTGTAAAAGCTATTACTGAGTTATTAGAAAAAAAATTTAATTTAGAAACTATTTTTATTGATATATATAATGAAATTTAATTAATTTATGGTATAATATTCCTGAGAATCTTCAGGAGGTTAAAACATGAAAAAATATTTATTTTTATTAATATTTTTTGTATATGCTATTTTGATTTTTTCTACAAATTTTCTTAAAAGTAATGAAGGATATTACGAGGTTCCTTCATATAGAACTTTCGGATATTTTGAATTTAACAATAATTTTTTTGATAAAAATATTCCATTCTTATTAGCTAATTTAGAATATAAAAATAAAACATATTTTTTGCCTTATAAAAAATATTTATATAAAAATAATGAGATTTTTGTTCTAGGATTGATAGATAGAAACACCAATTATTTAGAAAAAAATTTTCATATTTACAGTATAAAAGAAGCCCTTAATAAATTTTCAAAGGAAATCAATAATGCTAATATTTCTATTCTAATTTTATATGAAAATGTATCTTTGCATGGAGTGAAAATAAGTCAAGAAAGTACAGATATAAACACAATAACAGATAAATTCACACTTGTTATAAAAGATACTTATCCGAGAGAAATTTATTCTCTTGATAATTCAATTTTCGAAAAATACTATAAAGAAGAAAATAAAGATGATAATTATATTTATTACAAAGTAAAAAATGGAGATACTTTATACAGTATTTCAAGAATATTTGGTGTTTCTATTGAATATTTAACAAATATAAATAATATTAAATCGCCAGATTTTTTAAAAGAAGGAATTTTCATTATTGTTGGTACTTCAGATGATTTCAAAGTAAAAGGTGAAGAAAATGACTTATAACCTAGAAAATATTAAATCTTTAATAGCAAATATTCCTATTTCAAATTTTAGATTTATATTAGGAATAAAAATTTCGGATAATTTATTTAGAATAATCACTTATTTTGATTCCGAAAAAATGGATTTTGATTTATCCATGAATAATATGTTTTTTTCTGTAGAAGAAAAATTTAAAATAAGTAATTTTGATTCTATTGAATACGAAGAATCAATTAATAAACATTTTTTTGATGGCAAAGAGGATTTTTTCGCAATCGGTCAAAATATAATTTTCAGAAACGAAGTTGTTGGCTTTATTTATATTTTATTACCAAAAAATACTAAGTTTGATAATATTAATACTTTAAAAGATCTTTTATATGAACATTTAAAGAATTTTTTAACTGTTATACTTGATATTAAAGATAAACACTTGAGGGATTACTCAATTGAGCAAACAATAAATTCAATGTTTTATATATTAAAAGCACATGATGCTTATACATATTACCACTCATTAAGAATTGCTGATTTATCTGTTCTTATAGCAGAGAATTTAAAATTAAATCAAGAAGACATCGAAAAAATATATTATGCTGCTTTAATTCATGACCTTGGTGAAATATGGATCCCTAAGGAAATATTACAAAAATCAGAAAAATTAACTCCTGCTGAGTTAGAGCAAATAAAACAACATACAAATAAATTAGAATTTTTATTTGGTGGTAACGATTATTTTTCTGAATTTGTTGAAATAGCTAAGTACCATCACGAATATCTTGATGGAAGTGGATATTTTAAAAAGAACAAATTTAATTTAACTATATTACAAAGAATTTTAGTTGTTTCAGAAGTTACTGATGCTTTACTTTCAAATAGACCTTGGAGAAAAGCATTAAATATTGAAGATGCTCTTAAAATATTATTAAAAATGGTAGAAAATAATAAATTAGATAACGATATTGTTAATACAACTATAGAAATAATTCCAGAATTTTATGGTGGTTTAATGCAAAGGTCTTTAATGAAATACAACGATGTATTTATTAATATAGAATCTGATGAAAAAACTGAGATTAAACTTAAAGGTAAAATTTTAGATTCCAGAAAAGACTATTTAAACATTTTCATACCTAATAAAATAATAGAAATTAATGACAAAGATATTGACGTTAAAAATACTTATTTAAAAATAGGAAATACATTTACTATAGAGTATTATTCAAATAATAATCTATTTAATAAAACATGCAATATTGTAGGTAAAAATAAATTAGGATATATTTTTAAAATAGAAAAAAACTTATCTAAAGATACTATACATTCTGTAAAATGGAACTTAAATGGTATTGCAGTTCCTTTGAAAAGAGTTGTTTTTGTTGATAAATATGTATGGCGCCTTGACAACGAAAATGCTTTTAAAATTAATATCGAAAGCATTTCTAATAGCAACATTATTTTCTACGCTTTAAAAGATAAAGTAAAAAACATGGCTGATAAAAAAACAGTTATTACATTTGAAGCTATGAATCTAAAAATCAATTTAATCGGTGAAATTGTTTATACAGAAGAAATTTTTAAAGGTTATTATCATTGTGATTTTAAAATTGGAGAAATAAATGCTGATGAGTATACTAAACTAATGCAGGTTATAAATTTAAGAAAAGAACAACTAAAAATGTTACATTAAATTCGGGGATACCCGAATTTTTTCTTAAAAAAAAAATAATTGTAACTTTTTATATTGACATAAAAAATATTTTAAAGGTATAATAGGTGAAGGTATATAGAATAAAATGGAAAAGGAGGAATTTTAATGAAAAGAACATACCAACCTTCAAGAAGGAAAAGAAGCAGAACACATGGTTTTTTAGCTAGAACTAAAACTCCAGGTGGAAGAGCAGTATTAAGAAGAAGAAGAGCAAAAGGAAGAAAAAGATTAGCAGTTTGATATGAATGAAACTTTTAAAAAGAGTGAGAGAATTCACTTTAAAAATGACTTTGATAATGTTTTTTCTTGTGGAAAGAGACAAGTTAATGATTATTTTGTAGTGATATACATTAAAAATAATCTTGAATATTCTAGAATCGGTATTACTATTAAAAAGAAATTTGGTAAAGCTTATAAAAGAAACAAATTAAAAAGATATATTAGAGAAATATTTCGTAGAAATAAAAGTCTCTTTCCACAAGATTATGATATTGTTTTTTTACCTCGAAAAAAACTTTCAAAAGATTTCGATAATATGTCCTTTAATGATGTAAAATATATTATTTTAAATATAGCGGAGCGCTTAAAATGAAAAAAGTATTTTTGTTGTTAATAAAATTTTATAAAAAATTCATTTCACCTTATAAACCATCAAAATGTATTTATTATCCTACATGTTCTTCATATACTTATGAGGCTATAGAGAGATTTGGGGCGTTGAAGGGTATATATTTGGGTTTTCTTAGAATTCTTAGGTGCAATCCTTTTCATCAAGGTGGTATTGATCCAGTACCAGAAAAATTTGTATTTATTCCGAAAAATAAAAATAAACAAAGGGGTGTAAAAAATTGAAAAAAGTATTTTTAATAATAGGACTAATTGTCCTAGGGGTTTTTGTTTTCTCTCAAAATCCAGAATATAAGATTTCTTCATCTGCAACTGAAATCAATTTACAGATGAGGCTGTATAAAGTAACTTTTGATAATATTGGACATATAAAAAGTTTTGAAATATTACAGGACAGAAGCAATACATTATTTGTAAAAATATATAGTTATTACAATGATAGTTTTGATATTTATGATGAAAATGGAAATGAATTATTACCCATATCTTATGACATAGATGATTCATCAGAAGAATTTGTTGAAATAAATTTTAACTTTGATAATTTTGGAAAAAAAACATATAGATTCTATAATGATTCATATTATCATTTTGATATTTCTTTCAATAATTTAATTGGAAAAGTAATTATCCCAACTATTTCATATCCTAATAGCGTAATTACTGATAACGATATACTCCTTTCTTATTTAGATAAACCTATAAAATCTTTATATATTTTTGATGGAAATAATTTAAAAATAGAAAATAACAGCATCTATATTACAAAAAATGTAACTTTTAAAAATTATATGGGACCTAGAAAATATATTTTTGTTAAACAAATTTTCTCAGAGAAATACGATAAAATTATTGAATTATCAAAATCTATAAATGCTATAAATTGGTTATGGTATATTAATTATGGTTTTGTTACCTTTTTATGGTGGCTATACAAATTTACTGGTAACTTTGGTTGGGCTATAATGATCTTCACTGTTGTCATTAGAACCTTGCTATATCCTTTATATCATAAGCAAACAAAATCAATGATAGAAATGAGAAAATTACAACCAGAAATAGAAAAAATTAAGAAAAAGTATAAAGATCCACAAAGGCAACAACAAGCATTAATGGATTTATATAAAGAGCATAAAATTAATCCTGCTGGCGGTTGTTTAACTGCATTTGTTCAATTGCCTATTTTTTGGATTTTATATGGAGCAATAAATTATTATCAAGGAACTTTTGCTTATAACCCTCAATTCTTAATATGGTCTGATTTATCTCAAGGTGGATTTACTCAAAATATCGTGTTAGTTTTATTAAGTGTTGCTGCTTATTTTTATAATTCATTGCAATCAGCTACTGATAGAAAAACAGCATGGAATACATCAATTATGATGATTGTTTTCCCATTCCTATTTATCAATTTACCAACTGGAATATTTATTTATTGGGTAACAAATGCTGTTTTACAAATATTTATTACTGCATATGTAAATAAGAAAAATAATATAAAAGGTTTAACATTAAGAGAATTTTTTGGATTAGGACCTAAACCTTATAAAACATCTAAATAGTCACAATTAGGAGGTGCCAAAAATGAATATCAAGATTCGAGAAAAAAAATTTGAAGGTAAAAGTATTGACTTGGCATTTGATGAAGCTGTTAAATATTTTGATGCCTTACCTGAAGAGATTAATTTTGAGGTGATTCAACAACCAAAGAAAGGATTCTTAGGAATTGGTAACAAAAATGCTATTATCAGCGCATTTTTAAATGAAAAGTATTTATTGAATAGATTAAATGATTTCTTGAGTTCTATTTTAGAACATTTTGAAGGAGATTTTGATTATTCAATTAATTTTCAAGGTAAAAATGTTTTGGTCAGAATGGAAGGCGATGGTTTAGGTAAATTAATAGGAAAATACGGAAGAACAATAGGTGCTATGCAACATATTTTATCTATCTATATTAATAGGTTATCAAGCACTAAAATTGATGTTAATTTAGATGTTGGCGAATATAGGCGGAAGAAAAAAGAAAAAATATATGAAATTGTAGATAACGCTGTAAAAAGATTGAATGAAGAACACGAACGTATAGAATTAGCTCCCATGTTTTCTTATGAAAGAAGAATAGTTCATGAATACGTTAGAAAACAATATCCATATTTAAAAACGGAATCAATTGGCTTAGAACCGTATAGAAAAGTTGTTATAAGATTAGAAAAATCTCATATTAAAGCCTGAAAGAAAAGGGGATTTCCCCTTTTTCTTTTTTTGTAGTATAATTAGGTAGGGGGTGTAATAATGTTTATTAATCCTTTATCAGGAAATTCATCTCAAAAGCCTGAGGATAAAAAAATTAAAAAGAAAAAAACTTCAAATTCACATAAATCTTCTACTAGAAAAAAAACAAATTTTTCTGAAATAATGGATCTAAATGAATTTGAAATAATAAAAAAAGATTTAAATAAAATATTGGAAAAAATCGAAGAATATGGCACAGAGTTTAAAAGATCCCCTGTTGAAAAAAACCTGGAAAAATACAAAAAAAGCGTAAAAAGTTTTTTGAGAAAAATTGAGAAAAATTTATACAGATTAAATTCTAAAATGAATTTTAAGGAAAAAAATTTTTTTGTCGTTGCAGAAGAAGTTAACAAAGAACTAAAAGAACTTACAGATTCTCTATTGAAAAATGAAGCTGGAGCATTTTTTTATGCAAAAAAAATTGATTCTATCAACGGCCTTTTGCTTGATTTATATAAATAGGGGTGATTACCATTTTAGACAAAATACAAAATTTTAAAGGAAACTCAATTTGTCTTGTTAATCAAGATAAATATATTTTATATAATACAGTTGAAAATTTAAAAAATAAGATAAATACAAATGATATTTTTGAAATTATTCCAAAAGATGGTAATATTAAAATTCAAGATATTAGGGATATGCAGGAGTTTTTATTATATAAACCAAACTTTTCTGATTATAAATTGGTTATTATTCATGAAATAGATAAAATGACTCAACAAGCAGCAAATGCTTCTTTGAAAGTTTTAGAAGAACCTCCAGAATTTTCTATTATTATTGGCACAACTTCAAGATGGTATAATCTTTTATCTACTATAAGAAGTAGATTATATAAAATTGTGTTACCAAATCCAAATATAATTGAAATAATTAAAAATAAATATCCAGAGTATTACATTAATCTTTCTTTTTCAATAAAAAATGATTTTGAATGTGCTTATTATATTTTAGAAAATCAAGAAAATGCAAAAAAATTACTTGATTTAGTAAAGAATTTTTCTTCCTTAGATAATAATGATCTAATAAAATATTTAATAAGTGAAAATACTGATATAGAAAGTAAAATACTAAAATACGAATCTTTTTTTGAATTAATAAAAAGATTTGAAAAACTAAATTTAATAGAAATTCAAAATATAATTGATAAAATATTATCGTATAAAAATAAGCTTAATGATAAACTGAAAACAATAAAATTTCTTGCAAAGTTATTTTTAGCTGTTTATCATGATGCATTTATATATTCTTTAACAAGTTATTGGAAAGAATTTTATTCATTAAATATGGTTTATTTTTTTGGTATGGCGGAATTTGAATTGGACTTTCAACAAATATATGATAATGTTCAATGGTGCGAAAATATAACTAAAAGCAATATTTCCAATTTTAATTTCGATTTAACTATTCAAACTATGTTTTTAAGGTTTATTCATGCTTTTTTCAAAAATAAGGAGGAATAAAATATGATAAATTTAAAAGCTTTAGTATATGGAGTGGAAATTACTAAACTTTCTCCAATTCTATATTACGCCGGAAATGGTGAAGAAATTAATATTGGAGATTTAGTTCTAATAAATGCAGATATGGGATTAGACGTGGGAAAAGTAGTGTCTGGACCAAAAGAAATGACATTTGAAGAAATTGGTTATGAAGTAACATCTATTATAAGGAAATTAAATAATGATGATATGAAAATCTATGAAGAAAATAAAAAAATGGCTAAAAAAGCTAAAGAAGTTACTGAAATAAAAGCTAAAGAATTAGGTCTTCCTATGCGCGTTCTCGCTGCTAGATTTGTTTTTGATAAATCAAAAATAATTGTTTATTTCGGTTCCGATACTAGAGTTGACTTCAGAGAACTGGTTAAAGATCTTGCTAAAGAATTTAAAGCACGTATTGAACTAAGACAAATTGGAATTAGGGATGAAGTAAAAATGATCGGAGCTATTGGATTATGTGGTCAGATTACTTGTTGCTCAAGATTTTTAAGAAAATTTGATTCTATAAAAATGGAAATGGCAAAAACTCAACAAATGTTAATAAACACTGCAAAAATTTCAGGAAGATGTGGCCGTTTAATGTGCTGCTTAGCTTATGAAAATGAATTTTATGAAAATGAGTTGAAATGTATTCCTAATGAAGGTTCTACTATAGAATATGAAAATGTACCTGCTAGAGTAATTACTGTAAATGCATTTTTAAAACAAGTAACACTGCAAATTATTGAAAACAATCAACCAGTAATAATAAAATTACCATTTGAATATTTCAAAAAAAATTGCCCTTACGGTGATTAATATGCAGATTATAGGAAAATCTCTGATTTCAATTGGAATAGTTTTAATTATTATTGGTTTAATTTTTTATTTTTCCAATAAAATTCCATTTAAGATAGGTAGATTACCTGGAGATATATTAATAGAAAAAGATAATTTCAAATTTTATTTTCCTGTAACAACAACCATAACTATAAGTATTATACTAAATATAATATTTTTTATTATAAAACGCCTTACAAAATAAACATCTTAAATAAAAAATAATGAAGGAGGAGTAAAAGATGAAAAAATCCATAAAAGAATTAAAGGAATTAGGCAAAATTTGCAGAGGAGATATTTTAAAAATGACTACTATTGCAAAATCGGGTCATCCAGGAGGGTCAATGTCTTCAATTGATATGTATTTAAGCGTATTTAATATGGCTAACATAAATCCAGAAAATCCATTTGATCCAAAGAGGGACAGAGTTGTTATAAGTCATGGACACACTTCTCCAGGTGTTTATTCTGCTTTAGCAAGACTTGGATTTTTTGATGTTGATGAATTAATAGCAGGATTTAGACATGCTGGATCAATTTTCGAAGGACATATAACAAGAGGCATTCCTGGCGTTGAATGGACCACTGGAAATTTAGGGCAAGGTTTATCTGCTGGAGTTGGGATGGCTTTAGCAGCTAAAATTACTGGAGATAATTATCATGTTTTTGTTTTACACAGTGATGGAGAAGCTCCAAAAGGGCAAATTTCAGAAGCAAGAAGAACTGCAAAAAAAGAAAATTTAAATAATTTAACAGTTTTAGTAGATTATAACGATATTCAAATTTCTGGAAGAGCTAGAGACGTTTTATATGTTGATATAGTTAAAGAATATGAAGCAGCTAATTGGAATATTATCGAGGTTGATGGTCATGATTATGAACAATTATTTAATGCATTAGAAGAAGCAAAAAATAATAAATTAGGACCAACTGTGATTATTGCTAAAACGATTATTGGAAAAGGTGTTTCATTTATGGAAAATAGACATGAATATCATGGAGCTCCTTTAAAAGAAGATGAATTAGATAAAGCTTTAAAAGAATTAGGTTTAGAAAATGATATCGAGAAATATAAAAATATGCGAAAAAACTTACCATTATTAAGAGAACAATTGAAATTTAAGGATTATGTAGTAACTGCTGATCCAGGAACTCCTATTATTTATTCAAAAGAAGATAAAATTGATAACAGGGGAGCTTTTGGAAATGCTATTGCTGATCTCGCCAAAGTCAATAAAGGGAAAGTTCCTATCGTGGCTGTTGATTGTGATTTAAAACCTTCAGTTAAGTTGGAAAAATTTGAAAAAGTATCACCAGACGCTTATGTTCAAATTGGAATTCAAGAACATAATGCTGCAACCATTGCTGGGGCTATGTCAGTTTGTGGTGTTGTACCATTTTTCGCTGATTTTGGAGTATTTGGACTTGACGAAACATTTAATCAACAAAGATTAAACGATATTAATCATACTAACTTAAAAACAGCTGTCACTCATTGTGGAATTGATATAGGTGAAGATGGAAAAACCCATCATGAAATAAACTATATAGGCTTGGTTAGAAGTTTCTTTGATACAAAATTAATTGTCCCAGCGGATCCAAACCAAACTGATAAGGCAGTTAGATATGCTGCTTCTACATTGGGAAATGTAGTTATAGCTATGGGAAGATCAAAAATACCTGTAATATTAGATGAAAATGGAAACCCATATTTTGGTAAAGATTATAAATTTGAATATGGAAAAATGGATATTATTAGAAAAGGTAAAAAAGTAACTATATTGACTCATGGAAGTGTTGTATATAAAGCTGTTAAAGTTGCAGATAAACTAAAAAATGAAGGAATAAACATAACTGTTATTAATGTCTCAGCTCCATTAAAATTTGACGCAGCTAAAATAAGTGAATATATAAATAATTCACATGTAATAATATATGAAGATCATAATAAGTATAATGGACTAATAGTAGAATTTTCAAAATCAGTAGTGGAAAATAAAGTAAATCCATTAAGCGTTAACTCATTAGGTGTCGATAATTATTCACCATCAGGAAATAATGAATCATTATTTAAAATATTTAAATTAGATGAAGAATCATTATTTAACTTAGTTAAGGAGAAAGTAAATGAATGATTTTGAAAAACATATTATAAATAAAGTAAAAAATTTAGTCGGGTTTGAAGATATAGACGAAGAGCTTCTTTTCGAAGCTCTTTGTCATTCATCATATTCAAATGATTATAATTCAAAAGGACGAATGATAAATTCAAATGAAAGATTAGAATTTTTAGGTGATTCTGTTTTAAACTTAATAATAGCAGAACATTTATATGTAAATTATAATCTAAATGAAGGTGAAATGGCTAGAATTAGAGCAACCGTCGGAAGTGAACTAATTTTATTTGAGGCAGCTAAAAATTTAAATTTGGGAAATTATATTTTGCTTAGTAAAAATGAAGAAAAATTTGGTGGGAGAGAAAAACACTCTATTATCTCAGACCTTTTTGAGGCTATTTTAGGAGCAATATATTTATCTCTTGGATATGAAAAAGCACGAGAGTTTACACTAAAAAATTTAAAACCTTATATAAAAGAGGCTATAGATGGAAATTTATTTTTAGATTATAAAACAAAATTACAGGAATTAACTCAAAAGGATTTAAAGATAAGACCTGAATATATTCTTGTAAGACAAGATGGCCCACCTCACAACAGAACTTTCATAATTGAAGCTAGAATTAATGGGAAAACCTATGGAAAAGGTATTGGAAAATCCAAAAAGATTGCAGAACAACTTGCTGCAAAAGAGGCTTGTAAAAATTTTAGTGGTGAGAAAAATGGGAAATAAAATACATTTTGTAAAGATGAAAGAAACTAAATCTATTTCGTTAACAGGGCAATATTGCTATTTAAATTGCAAACACTGTAATAAACATTATTTAGAAAATATGGCAACATTAAATGAAATTGAAAAATTAAATAACATATCTTCTTTTCTTTTAAGTGGAGGTATGAATAATGAAATAAAAGTACCTGTATATAATTTTGTTGATCAACTTAAAAAATATAAAGAAAAATATAATTTTAAATATAATATTCACACTGGTTTTATGAATTATAACGAATTATTAAAAATAAAAGATATAAGTGATGCTATTTCTTTTGATTTAGTGGGAAATAAAAAAACCATGTTAGATGTATATGGCATTGATAAATTTGAAGATATGTGGAAAACCCTAAATATTTTATTTGAATTAGAATTTAATGTAAAGCCGCATATTACCATTGGTCTTAATGGGGGAAAACTAACTCATGAATATGATGCTTTAAATAGACTAAAGAAATTTAAGCATATTGATGAAATTATTTTTTTAGTGTTTATACCTACAAAAGGTTCATATTTTGAAAACAAACTTCCACCTTCAATTGATGATGTATATAAAGTATTCGAATATACAAAAAGCATTTTCCCAAATATTAATCTTACTCTTGGTTGTATGCATCCAAAAGGAAAATACAGAAAAAATTTACAAGAAAAATTGCTTTTTATAGCAGACAAAATCGTTCAACCTGTAAAACATACTATTGATTTGGCCAGAAATTTAAATTTTGAAATAACATGGAGCTATGAATGTTGCGTATTTTAGGAGGTAATTGAAATGGTTAAAAAGAATATTTTAGATTTTAGTTATGAAGAATTGATTGAAGAATTCAAAAAAATAAATTTGCAAAAATTTAGAGCTGATCAAGTTTTAGATTGGATATTTAAAAAACATGTTTTTGATTTTTTTGAAATGACAAATCTTTCTAAAGAACATAGAGAATTATTAGATGAATATTTTTATATATATATACCTGAACCTATAGATATTCAAGAATCAAAAAAAGATAAAACTACTAAGTTTCTTTGGAAATTAGAAGATAATAGAACTATTGAATCAGTATTACTTTTCTACCCTAATAGGATTTCTGCTTGTATTTCCTCACAAGTCGGGTGTGCTTTAAAATGTAAATTCTGTTCTACAGGCGCAAGTGGTTTCGAAAGAAACCTTAGTACTGGTGAAATAATTGCTCAAGTTTTAGCAATAGAAAAATTAAGAGATGTAAATATAAACAATATAGTTTTAATGGGGATGGGCGAACCTTTATTAAATTATGATAATGTTTTAAGAGCTATTAAAAATTGGAATAATAAAAAAATGAAAAATCTTGGTGCAAGAAGGATTACTATTTCAACTGCAGGAATTGCTGATAAAATAGAAGAATTAGCAGATTTTAATTTGGATATTAGATTATCCGTATCTCTACATGCACCTAACAATTATATAAGAGATCAAATTATGCCAATTAATGCAAAATATCCAATTGAAGAGGTTATTCAATCTTGCAAAATCTATCAGGAGAAAACTAAAAATAGAGTTACAATAGAATATATAGCTATAAAAGGTTTAAATGATGAAGAAAAACATGCAGAAGAATTAGCAGAATTATTAAAAGGATTAAAAGTTATGGTTAATATTATTCCCGTAAATCCAAATCCTGCTAATTATGAAAGACCCTCAAAAAGATTTTTAACCAATTTTGTTAATAAATTGAAAGAACATAATATTGAAGCTACTCTAAGAATTGAAAAAGGAACTGATATTGATGCTGCCTGTGGTCAGTTAAAATTAAGAAAAAAGGGTTTTATTCAAAAATGAAAAAAAAAGAGGTTATTCCTTTTATAAAAAAAATTTCTTACAATTTAACGATGTTTATATTAGGAGCAATTACTGGAGGATTAATATTGCTCCTCTTTATATTTATCTTTGTTAATAGCTCTTCTTATGTTTCAATACCAGAATTAAAAGGAGAGACTAAAGATACCGCTATAAATGCTTTAAAAGAATTAGGACTTATTCCTTTAATTGAAGGAATAGGAGAAAAAGTGTTATATACAGAACCCGCAGCTGGAACAAAAGTAAAAAAAGGCAGACATGTTTTTATTCAATTAGGAAAAATTGAACCTCTAAAAGTACCTGATTTAATAGGTGTTCCTTTGGAAATTGCTGAACAATTTCTTTCTTCTTATGAATTAAATTATAAAATAGAAAAAATATATTCTCAAAATAAAGATATAGAAACTGTTTTCGAAATGAATCCAAAACCTGGGACTCCTGTAAAAAAAGGAGATACTATATTATTAAAAATTTATTCTTCGGAGGTGAATGAGTGAACATAAGAAAAGGAATAGTTACTCGTTTCCATTCAAACACTTTAGAATTAATAGATTTAGAGACATCAAAAAAATTAACTGCTTATTTAAGGGGAAAATTTAAATTACAAAAAATAACACCTATAGTTGGTGATTATGTTGAATACTCTTTAGATGAAAATAATTCTGCAAAAATTGAAAATATACTTCCAAGAAAAAATTTATTATATAGACCTAAAATCGCAAACGTTGACCAAACAATTTTAGTTACCTGTTTAAAAAGTCCAAAAGTTGATTATTTAATTATGGACAAATTTCTTGTTCAAGTTGAAAAAAATAATCTCGATTGTATTATTGTATTAAACAAAGTAGACCTATTGAACAAAGAAGAAATAGATAATTTTTTAAAAATTTATTCTCCATTATACCCTGTTATTTTAACAAGTGCTAAAAAAAATATTGGAATAGATGAAATTAAACCCTATTTAAAAAATAAAATTTCAACTTTTGCTGGAATGTCTGGCGTTGGAAAATCTTCTTTACTAAATAAAATTAATCCTGGACTTCAACTAAAAGTAGGAAAAATTTCAGAAAAACTTCAAAGAGGAAAACATACTACTACTTATACAGAACTATTAGATTTTGATTTTGGTGGATTTGTTGCAGATACCCCAGGATTCGCTGCATTTGAAGTATATGATTTTGAACCAAAAGAACTACAAAAATTTTTTATAGAATTCCATGAACATTCAATGTACTGCGCTTTTAATGATTGTGTTCATATAAACGAACCTCACTGCGGAATAAAAGATGCTGTTAAAAATGGGGAAATTTCAGAAAATAGATATAAAAATTATTTAAAAATATATAATGAGGTAGAAGATTATAATAAAAAAATAAGGAGGAAAAGATGGAAATGAAAATTTATCCTTCAATTTTAGCTGCTGATTTTTCTAAATTAGGAGAACAAATAAAAAACGTAGAAAATACTATTGATGGAATACACTTAGATATTATGGATGGGCTTTTTGTTCCTAACATTTCATTTGGTACTCCCATAGTAAAATCTATTAGAAAAATTACAAACAAATATTTAGATGCTCATTTAATGATCGTTAATCCAGATAGATATATTGAAGATTATGCAAAAATGGGTGTAAATGGAATTACTGTTCATTATGAAGCTGTTACTCATTTACATAGAACTATTACAAAAATTAAAGATTTAAACTGTGATGCAGGTGTTTCTTTAAATCCACACACTCCTGTATTCCTACTTGAAGAAATACTCCCATTTGTTGACAGAGTTTTAATAATGAGTGTAAATCCTGGATTTACTGGACAAAAATTTATACCTGAAACATTAAATAAAATAAAAAAACTCAAAAAAATGATTGATGAAAAAAATTTAAATGTTGTAATAGAAGTAGATGGTGGAATTGGAGAAAAAAATATTAGAGATTTATATATTTCCGGAGCAAAAGAATTTGTTGTGGGTGCTGGTATTTTCCATCAAGAAAATCCTTCAAAAGCTGCTAAAATTTTAAAAAAGGTTGGTTTAGGAGAATGATTATATATTTAGCTACTAACAATAAACATAAATTAAAAGAAGTCAACGAAATAAAACCAAATAACTTTGAAATAAAAGGAATGTTCGAAATCCTCAAAAATTTCGAAGTAAATGAAAATGGAAAAACATTTCTTGAAAATTCCATAAAGAAAGCAATTGAAACTGCACAAGTTTTAAGAACTCCTGTTATTGCTGATGATTCTGGTCTTGAGATTGAAATATTAAACGGATTTCCAGGCGTATATTCTTCGAGATTTATGGAAAATAAATCTTATAAAGAAAAAATGAAACATATATTAAAGAAAATGGAGAATGTTCCATTTAATAAAAGAACTGCAAGGTTTGTTTGTGCAGCAACATATTATAATCCTAAAAACAATTTTCTTTTTTCTGTTGAAGGCGAAATAAAAGGAAAAATAGCATATTCCATATTAGGTAAAGATGGTTTTGGTTATGATCCGATTTTTATTCCTGATGGTGAAACTTTGACATTTGGGCAACTTGGTCAAGAGGTGAAAAATCGTATAAGCCATAGAAAAAAAGCATTTCAAAAACTATTTTCAATATTGCTTAATATTCCAAAATTAGAAATCATTTCTTAAAATTTTTAACCTATTGTTTTCTTGACTTTTAATGATTTTTCTGATATTATATTCTCGGTCACGAATGGTGAATAACTAAA
>NZ_BAAHYY010000019.1:0-41823 GCF_054657315.1 Marinitoga arctica
GAAAGATCCGAATCAACAGTTATTTATACCGTATTTGGGCGATTCAATTTTACACCAATAGAAATTTATTCTAATAAAAAATGGAAAATTAATACCCCATATGGAATATTTGAATTACCTTCAAATATGATTCTTTCAGCTTTTTTACCTGATATTAATAGCTTAAATAAAAATATCATTTATTTATTTAATGGAGATTATTTTTTTTATAATTCAGTATGGTTAAAAGATTCTTTATTTAATTTTTCGGTTTATAATTACACTATTAAAGTGCCTAAAAAAAATATTCTATTTCTAAAAGACTCTTCCTATAATCCAAAATTAATCCATTCTGATAAACCATATAGAATAAATATAAATAATGAACTATATTTATTAAATGATTTTATTATAAAAGATGATAAAATTTACCTAAACAATAAAATAATTAAAAATCCTAAAATTTTATTTATTTCAAATTCTATTATAAATTTATTTATTCTTAATGATAAATTTTTAAGTGGTATATCTGCAAAAGATAATACTTTATTCGTATCAGGATATTCAAAAAAATTTTATGAAATAGATATAATAAAAGGAATAAAAAATACTTATAACCTTGAAACTTATTCATATGATTTTCCGACAATAATAAATAATAAAATTTACCTTTCAGGATTCAATAAATCAGGAATTTTTATTATAGATTTAATTAATAAAAATTCCCAAAAGATAAAGACGCCATCTCTTTATTCAGGTATTTCGATAATAAATAAATCTAAATATCTAATCCATCTATGGAGCAAAAAATTATTGCTATATAATATAAATAATGACATTATAAATTCCTTTAATGTAATAACTTCAAAAAGAAGTCCTTTAATAGATTATGAGGGGTATATAATTGATTTAGATATTAGCGGAAATTTATATAAATTTGATTCAAATTTAAATGTCATATGGAAACTCGAATTGAAAGGTAAAACTGATTATTTTAACATTGATAAAAATAATAACATATATATCAATGGTCCGGATAATAAATTTTCTATTATAGACAAAAATGGAAATTTAATATATGTATATTCATTGGAAGACATTCCCTCTTCATTTCCTCTTATTGACGAAGAAGAAGATATAGTATATGTTTCTTTAAAAAATTCTTACTTATATGCTTTAAAAAACAATAAAGTACTATGGAAAACTTATGTTGGATTAGTTTCAGGAACAGGTGTACTGACAAAGAAGTATATTATTCTAAATAATTTAAAAAATGAAATATTATTTATAAATAGAGCAGATGGTAAGATAGAAAAAGCATTACATTTAGGTTATTCAGGCTTTTTATCAATGGATAATAACGGATATCTTTTTTTCTCTTCATCAAAAGGACTTATTGCTATAATAGATGTTAATGATCAAGTAATAAATCAATACAAATTTAATATTTACCATACAGGAAATCCCTATATTCCCTAATATAATTTTAGCTTTTTTTATTTAATATATGATGAATATTTGAAATTTTTATCCAACTGAACCTATCAAGGTTCAGATTTTTTTATATAAATACTTTGACTTGGATATGCTAAATTAATATCATCATATTTCGAAAATTCTTCAAGAATTTCTTCCCAAATTTCATGAGATGAATTTCTTCTTTTACGAGGACGACATAAATATCTAATAGTTAGTAAAATCCCGCTATCTTCAACACTAGTATAAACAATGGGAGTTAATTTTTTATAGAAAATCATGTATTTTGCTGCTGCTTTTTTTAATTTTTCCTCTGCCTCTTTACTTAAATGCTCTGCATATTTATTAGCAATTTTTAATAAAATATTTTTAGCTTTTTTCCAATTACTATTAAAAGTGATTAAAACCGGAATTTCATTCCATATAAACTTAAAATCTTTTGTATAATTTGCAAGCTTTTGGTTAAAAATAACGCCATTAGGTATGTGTATTATCCTCCCTGTACTTTGTTCAGCATTAACCCAATTACTTATTTCTAAAATAATAAAATTTAGAGCACTAATATCAATAACATCCCCAGCATACTCTCCTATTTCTATTCTGTCTCCAATAATAAATGGTTTTTTAGAGATTATATACAACCAACCAGCAAAATTTATTATAATTTCTTTTAATGCTATTGCTAATCCTGCAGAAAATAATCCAAGGAAAGTAGATAAAGATTGAAATCCTGAAAACCAAATTTTTACTATAGCAATAAATCCTATTAGTGCAAAAACATAATTTACAGTTTTATTCCAATAATACTTAACTTTAGGGTCTTTTATTTTATCTATTAATATTTTATAATTTATCTTTTTCAACAAATATAGAACAAAAATTGTAAATATTGTTATTAATAATCTTTTTCCCATATCAGAAAATATAAATTCATTAATATTGTCCATATTTCACCTCAATCAAGAATTTTTTTTACAATTTCTTCTAATGTAAAAGGTTTTAATATATAATTATTTATCTTATATTTTGCTAAAATGCGCAATTTTTCTGTTGATTCATCAGACCCTATTACATTTATTTTTATATCTTTAAAAAAGATATTAGCTTCCATCTTCATAAGAAAATTTAATAAATTATCAAATTCATCATAATCTATAAATATAGAATGCATATCTTTATATTGATTAAAGACATATCTATATCCTTCTATAAAATCTTTTGCTTCAATACCTATATAATTTAATTTTTGACTAATAGATTTTATAATCTTTCTTATAGTATCAGAATAGCTAATAATTAAGATTTGTTTTTTAGAAAAAGTTTTAAATAATAAATCTATAAAATTTTTATAAAATTCTTTTACTTCTAATTTTGTTATATATTGAATATTACCAGACAAGTGATCAAAAATTTTTTGATCATTATTATTACTTAAATTTATTAAAACTGGGAATTTTTCTATTTTATTTTTATTTCCATAATAAAGATTATAATCTATAAAGAAAAGTTCTCCCTCATTAAGTTCTTCTAAAGAATTTATTATATGAAAGTTTTTTTTCATCTTTTTCGATATTATATTTATAAATTCAATAAATTTTTTATCTTGAGAAAATACTTTTATATTTAAATCATCTATGAAGTAAGGTAACGTTCTTAAAATTAAATCTCTTTTATTAAACGGCTTTATGAGAAAATCATTAATCCCATTTTTTACAGCAATTAAAACCTCCTCTTTTTTATTATGTTCTCCAGAAATCATGATAACTGGTATATTTTTTTTACTTTCATCGTTTTTTATTTTCATCAAAAAATCTATTCCATTCTCTCCTGGTAAATTCCAATCTAAAAAAATAAGAGAAATGTCTTCCTCATTTAAAATTTTTTTTGCTTTTAAAGTATTTTCGGCAAATAATATTTCTATAAATTCATTAAATTCATAAAAACAATATTTTATATATTCTCTTGATGTAGAAGAATCATCAATTATTAAAATCTTCTTTTTCATTTTGCACCTCTTTATTATTGTTTCTTCTTTATTATATCATAAAAAAGACATCAAATTTTATTCTTTTCGAAATAATAAAAATTATATTTTAAAGAAGAATTTATATAATTTCTGAAGAAATAAAAAGGAGGTTTTAAAATGCAAGTATCGTTAGATCAACTTATCAATGTTATAATGGCTAAACTAGAAGGGTTAGAAATGTCTTTAGAAGATCTAAAATTCAGAACCAACATCGCATTAAGAGTGTTATATAAAAACGAATTATTATCAGAAGAAAATTTAGTTGAAGCTATAAAAGACGAATTCAAAGCACATACTGAATTAGAAGGAAAAGGTATAGAATTACCAGAAGAAAAAGCAAAAGAAATGTCCAAAGATATTCTTAATTGGATTAAAATCGATTTGGAAGAAATGAAGAAAAAAATGAAAGAATATGAAGAGCAATTAAAACAAATGTTACAACAAGCTGAAAGCCCTGATATAAGTATTGCTTCACCAGATTTATTAAATCAATTAGAGCAAATGAAAAAAAACCCTAAGGGCAACAATGGTGGTTTAATATTTTAATATATCCCTTCCGAACTCCGGAAGGGATATTATTTTTTTATATTATATCCTAATCCCGATGTTTTATTAGAATTTAATTTTAATATCAATTTATTATAATCATAATTATTTTTTTCAGATAAATATTTAACTGCTTCTTTAATATCATAATTACTATTCTTTAAAGATTCTGAAACTTCATCATATCCAAAAATTTCAATTAATGGAGTTACAAGAGTAAATGACTTATCTAAATTTTCACGACATTTTTTTTCATTTGGTTGAATTAATTTCATATACTCTTTTAAGGCATATGTTGCATTTTTCAAAAATTCTAACGATTTTAATGTATAATGAATAATCATAGGAGTTAGATGATTTAATTCTAAATTTCCCAAGCTTGCTCCATTAGTTATTAGATTATCGAAAGATATAACACTCATTGATAATTGAATTACATATTCAGACGTTACTGGGTTAACTTTACCAGGCATAATTGAACTACCAGCTTGTATTTTAGGCAATATTATTTCATTTATAGCATTTGATCCCAAAAGTCTTATATCATTGGATATTTTTATTAAATTTACAGCTAAAGATTTTAATAATCCACTAACCTCAGAAAATACATCTAAATTTTGTGTGGAATCTATTAAATTTTCTGCTTTAGCAATACCAATTTTAGTAATTTCTCTAACTTTATTTACTATCTTCAATATATAATCTTTAGGTGCAGCAATCCCGGTACCTATAGCTGTACCTCCTATATTTACGCTTCTAATTCTTTCTTCAACCTTATATAATCTCCATCTATCTCTACTCAAAGCATCAGCCCAAGCACCAAATTCTTGTCCTAAAAGAATAGGCACAGCATTCATCAATTGAGTCCTTCCTATTTTTCTTATTTTTGTATATTCTTTTTCTTTTTTTTGTATTTCATCTTGTAATTTAATTATATTTTCTATTAATTCTCTTAATTCTATAATTATCGCCATTTTCCCTGCAGTGGGAAAAACATCATTTGTAGATTGATGCATATTTACATGATCCAATGGATTAATAATATATTCAGATCTTTTGCCTCCTAATATTTCAGTAGCTCTATTAGCAATCACTTCATTAATATTCATATTAATAGATGTTCCAGCGCCTCCACTTAATGGATCAACAATCACATATTTCATTAACTTTTCCCATTCATCACATGCTTTAGAAATTGCATTTTTATATTCTTCGTTCAAATATCCTAACTCGCCATTTAAAAGAGCTGCTGCTTTTTTAATCATAAAAAAAGCCCAAATAAAATTTTTATTAAAGTTTTCTCCTGTTTTTGGAAAATTATTCAATGCTCTATATGTATGAATGCCATAATATACATCTTCAGGAAGTTCTACTTCACCTATAAAGTCTTTTTCTTTTCTCATTTTTACACCTTCTTTAATTCTGGGAATATATCCAATGCTCTATCTAAAACTCCATGCAAATAAGAAATAATAACTCCATAATTTACAATTGGAATATCATACATTTTTGCAATATTAATTCTTCTTAACATGCTTTTTCTAGTTAAAGTACATCCACCACAATGAATAATTAATTTCGCATCTTTGACTATCTCAAAATCTGGAAATTCAGCCCCAGCAAAAAACTCTATATCCAAGTCAATACCTAAATGATTTGTAAGCCATCTTGGAATTTTAACTCTCCCAATATCTTCAGTTAATGGTCTGTGAGAACATCCTTCCATAATTAATACTTTATCATTTTCTTTTAAATTTTCAATTGCTTTTATACCATCAGATAATATATTCAAATCTCCTTTATGCCTTGCTTCTAAAATAGAAAAGGTAGTTAATGGAATATCAAAATCTATATCTGACACAACTTTCATTACGCTTTGTGAGTCAGTAATTACTAAATCGGGTTTCTTATTTAATTTTTCCAAAGTATATCTTAGTTCCCTTTCTTTAGTAACAATAACTATTGCTTCTCTATCCAAAATTTCCCTAATAGCCGTAACTTGAGGCATAATCAACCTTCCTTTAGGAGCTCCTAAATCTATTGGGACAACTAAAACAATTAATTGACCTGGTTCAATTAAATCTGCTACTAGTGGAATTTCTTCCTCTTTGGGTAAAATATTAGCCATTTTTTCCTTTAAAATATCTATATTCTTTTTTTCTTTTGCTGATATTTCTATAATTTCATTTCTTGAAAAAGATTTTTTTATTTCTTCAATATTTTTAATTTCATCTATTTTATTAATAACAATTAAATATGGAATTCGTAATTTATCAAATTCATTCATCAATTTTTCTTCATAATGAGATTTAACATCTGAAACTACTAATAATGCTATATCTGCTTTATATAAAGCTTTATTAGCTTTTTCTATCCTTTTTTTACCCACACTACCTTCATCATCAATACCTGGAGTGTCAACTATGGTAACAGGGCCTAAAGGAGCTAATTCCATAGTTCTATAAACTGGATCAGTAGTTGTTCCAGGCATATCACTTGTAATTGCTATTTCTTGATTTAAAATAGCATTTATCAATGTAGATTTCCCAACATTTCTCTTTCCTGTAATTGCTATATATTTTCTATATCCTTTCATTGCAGAAGCCATATTATGCCTCCTTAAATATTTTTCTTAAAGTAAATGGTGGAATTCTTAACCCCATATCTATTATTTTTTGTGCAGTTTCTACAAGATCAACTTTAATTTTCTTATCATAAATATTGTAATTTTCTCTATATTCATCTGGAGTAATATTTACCATTATTACATTACAACCACAATTTAAAGCTTTATATTGAAAATCTCTATCTATAGTACCTAAAGCTGTTGTAGCCGGCATTTGAGCAAAAGGAATGCTCAACCTAGTAGCTGCATATGTATTTAACGTAAGTTCTGCTGAACCATTTTCATAATTTTCTAATGGTGTATTTTGTGATGAAATAAAGGGACCCATTCCTATCATTTTTATATTATGCTCTTTCATAAAAAGTATATCTTTTGCTATATCTTCAAGTGACTGTCCCGGGAGGCCAATTATATTCCCTGAACCTGTAATATAGCCTAATTCTACTAAATAATCTAATAACTCTATTCTTAAATCATAATCTTTATCAGGATGTATATTATCAAATATTTCTTTGTTTATAGTTTCATGCTTTAATAAAACTTTAGAAGCTCCAGCTTCTCTAAATTTTTTATATGCTTCTTTGCTCCTTTCTCCAATAGATATTGAAACAGCTGTTTTTAATTCATGATGAATCTTATAAATTAATCTTTCCAACATTTCATCTGTATAATAATCATCTTCTCCTGATTGTAAAATTATTGTGGTTAATCCCATTTCAACTCCATTTTTAGCAATATTAAACATTTCATCAACAGAAATCCTATATCTTTTTAATTTTTCATTCTGTACCCTAATACCACAATAATAACATCCCTTCTTACAATAATTACTAAATTCTATTACTCCTTTTAATGTTATTATATCTGTATTTAATTCTTTATTTACTATATCCGCTATTTTATATATATGCTCTCTTAACTCCTCATCTTCAAAATATAATATTTTTAAAATGTTATTATAATCCAATGTTTTATGTTCTTTAAAATAGTTTATTATACTTTTTATTTCATCTGGTACTATTAAAGAATCTAATTTTTCATATAATCTTTGGAATCTCTTTGATATATTAATCACCCCTAAAAGTATAGATCTCTTTCACCTTTTCTTATTTTTTCCATTTTTTCCAATAATTCTTTTTTAAATTTATTTTCATTTGGAATGTTACGTAATTCTTCTTCAATTCTCTTTAATCCGATTTCTTTAGTTTTTTCAGGCGCATAATCTTCCAAATATTCCAAAAAGGTTAAAATTGCATTTGGTGTACAGAATCTTTTTACGAAACCAGGTATAGCAAATTCCATAAAATGTTCTCCCGTTCTTCCTAGTCTATAACATCCTGTACAAAATGACGGCAAATAACCTTCTTCTGCTAATTCTTCAATTATTTGCTCTAAAGTTCTATTATCTCCTAATAAAAACTGACTCCTTTTTATTTTTTCTTCATCAGATTCATGATAACTACCTACTCCTATAGAAGAACCACCATCAATTTGGGATACTCCAAATTTTAACACTTCATTTCTTATTTCAACTGGTTCTCTTGCTGTCAATATCAATCCTGTGTATGGAACAGTCAATCTTAAAATAGCTACCAACTTTTTAAAATCCGTATCAGATACCGCATAAGGAGGTCTCTCTGCTATAGGTGTATCTAGTGCTGGTTCGATTCTTGGAAAAGATATTGTATGAGGACCAACATTAAATTTTTCTTCAAAATGTATTGTATGATAAAGTAATCCCATAGCTTCAAATTTCCAATCATATAATCCAAATAATGCACCTATACCAACATCATCCAACCCAGCTTCAAAAGCCCTATCTAATCCATATAATCTCCATAAATAATTAGATTTAGGACCACTTAAATGATATTTTTTATATGTTTCAAAATGATATGTCTCTTGAAAAATTTGGAATGTACCAATACCAACTTCTTTAAATAATCTATAATCTTCTACAGTTTGTGGAGCTGCATTTACATTTACTCTTCTTATTTCACCTTTCCCTTTCTTAGTATTATAAATAGTTTTAATTGTTTCTGTCATAAATTTTGCATCATATTTTGGATGTTCTCCAAAAACTACAATTAGTCTTTTATGACCTTTATCCTCAAGTGCTTCTACTTCTTCAACAACTTCCTTTAAATCCAAACTTCTTCTTTCAATTGTTTTATTTGTAACTCTAAAACCACAATATTGACAATTATTAATACACTCATTTCCAATATATAAGGGTGCAAATAAAACTATTCTATTTCCATATATTCTTCTTTTTAACTCTCTAGCTCCTTCGAAAATCTCTTCTAATAAATCCTTATCTTCTACATTTAAAAGTGTAGCCATTTCTTCTGGTTCAAGCCTATTTTTATCCAATGATTTTTGAATTATCTCTCTTACCTTTAAAGGATCTGGATTTTTCGTTTTCTCCAACAAATCAAAAATTTTTTCTTCTGGAATAAAAGATTTTACATTTTCAGTAGCTTTTTTAATATAACTAATATTTAACATATTTTCACCTCATATCTTTAAAGTATTTGTCTTTATCTTAACCGAACTAATTTGACCTAATTTACCAGATAATGCACCTAATTCATCTGTCGACATTTCTACTACTAAAAATATTATCGCTATTCCTCTTTCTTTCATAGGATATCCAACCCTTAATAAAATTTTTTCTCCATAATTGTGCAATATATCACTTACTTTTTGATAAGAAAGTTTTCTATCATACACAATTATAGAAATTGTACTAATCTTTTTTTCCATAAAAAATCCCCTTCCTTTCTTTGACACCAAGGAAGGGGAATATTATTATCCCTTATATATCTCCCCTCCCTTGATGTCAGGATTTTTCCCTTCATCTCAGGAGAAATTATTCACTTTTCTTGTGATTATTATAACATAGTTTTGTTACAAAAATTTTAATCAATAAAAAAGAATAGCCCGAAGGCTATTCTATATCTATTGCTTTTTCTGATTCCCATAATCCATGTATATTACAATAAGAATGGGCTATTAATGTACCTTTTTTATCAAGTTTTATATGTGTAACAACATGTGGCTCAGTTACTGATGGGCCAAATTCAAATCTACCTAAATGAACTGTATTTGGATTTCCTTCATAATGAACATATAAATCAATCCACGAAATATGGTGTTCAACAGTGTTAGGATGAGGAATATCCTTACCAACTTGAACCTCAACTTTAAATAACTCACCAGCTTTTACCTTTTCTGGTGCATCTATAACAGGTACATGTTTTTCATTTTTAAAATCTGCACTTTTTATTACATCGCCTAATTTCATTATATTCACCCCTTTTTAAAATTCTTTAAATTTTTCTGCTGGCGCACCACATACAGGACATTTATCAGGAGCTGCATCAAATGTTGTATATCCACATACCTCGCAAATAAATATTTTTTTATCCTCTAAATCATCATTATTTTTTAAATATTCTCGAGCATCATTATACATCCTTTCATGTATTTTTTCTGCTTCCAAAGCAAAATGAGCACTTCTAACTGCTTCTTTTTCTTCTTGAAATTCTGATGCATTTTTATATACTGGATACATTTCTTCTATTTCAAAATGTTCACCAGCAGCTGAATCTTCTAAGTTAGAATCAACAGCACCCAAATAACCCAATGCTTTAAAATGATTTCTTGCATGAACAAACTCTGCATATGCAATAGCTCTCCACAATCTTGCTAAGTTTTTTTTCCCTTGCGCTTCTGCATCTTCAGCATAAATAGAGTATTTCATATGAGCTTTTGATTCTCCACAAAATGCATCTTCCAAGAATTTTTTTGTCATTTCTCTTTCAACCATTTTTCCACCCCCTAAAAAGATTTTAAAATTAAAACAATTACAAAAATATTCTATAGTTTTTGTTTTAAATTAATGTTTCATTTTTTTTACAAAAAATATTCAAATTTGTATAATATCTAGAGAATTCTAAAAATATAAATTCATATTTCAATCTTAAATATACTTCAAAAAAAATTTTTATGATATAATTAATTGAATATTATTATATGGAGGTCTATATGGAGAAAAAATACAAGGATTTACAATTTTATAAATTTTGTGCATACGGGTTTCTAAAAAATTTAAGATTTTTTGATCCATTCTTAATCCTTTTCTTTTTAGAAAAAGGATTATCTTATTTTCAAATTGGTATTTTATATTCTATTATGAAGATAGCAACAAATATTTTCGAAATTCCAACAGGAATAATAGCTGATACTATTGGAAGACGCCGTTCAATGGTTTTTTCATTTTCTAATTATATTATTTCTTTTTTTATTTTTTATATTTCTAAAAGCTATTATCTGTTTGTATTTTCTATGATATTATATGCTATGGGTGATGCATTCAGGTCAGGAACACATAAAGCTATGATTTTAGAATATTTAAAAATAAAAGGTTGGACAAATATAAAAGTCCATTATTATGGAAATACTCGATCATGTTCGCAATTGGGATCTGCTATTTCATCTTTATTAGCTGCTTCTATAGTTTTTTATTCAGGAAATTATCAAATTATTTTTTTGGCTTCCATTATACCATATATTCTTGATTTAATTCTCATGCTTACTTATCCAAAAGAATTAGATGGGGAGTTAAAAAAAATTAATATCCATAATTTAAAAAGATCTTTTTTAATTGTACTAAATGAATTTAAATTAGCTTTTAATAATTTTAATCTTTTTAAAAGTGTTATATTAACTACCTCATATAGCGGATATCATTCTGCTATTAAAGATTTTCTACAACCTGTTTTAAACTCTTTTGCTTTATCGCTTCCTGTATTTATTTATTTAGAAAATGAGAAACGCTCTGCTATTGTTATTGGAATAGCTTATTTTATTATTTATATCTTAACTTCATTTTTTTCAAAAAATTCAGGAAAGTTTGCTGAAAGGTTCAAAAATTTATTTATTCCCTTGTTAATAACAATGAATTTAGGATTTATTTTTGGTATAATTAGTGGTTTTTCATATAATAAAAACTGGTTATTTATTTCTATTTTTTTCTATATTGGTATTTATTTAACCGAGAATCTAAGACGTCCTATTGGTGTAGCTTATATTTCAGAAAACATCAATAGCAACATTTTAGCTTCTGTGTTATCTGTTGAATCTCAACTAAAAACTATTTTATCAGCGATTATTACCCCTGTTGTTGGATATTTTGCTGATAAATATAATGTAGGTGTTGCTATAATAATTATATCTATTTTAATGCTTTTTATTAATTTAACTTTTATAAAAATAAATCATAATTCATGACTTTTATCTTTGACATATATATTTTTCATACCTTACTTAAAGTATCTATAAAAATAAATTTGAATTAATCCAAATTTGTAGTTACAAGATTTTTCAAATATCCTGATAATAAAACAGATATTTCCTCTTCCAATCTCTTTTCATTTGGAAAAAGAAATATCTGTTTTTATCTATTCTATAACTTAAATATACATATTTATTCGTTTATTATTCCTAATTTTAAATTCAAATTATTCTTTTTTGGTAATATTTCAACTACAGTTGGTTTATACTTTTTTTTAAAAACTGTTCTATCTAAATAAGCTATAACTCCATAAGCACCAACTAATCCCAAGATACCAAACAAAAAGGCTTGCATATCATTATTGGTTATAAAATAAGATATTAATAAAAACACTAAAAATGATAATAGAGGAAAACCATAAATAATGAAAGATATTTTAGATATTGAAAAATCTGGTATTTCAATGACAACATAATCACCTATTTGGGGTATCTTTCTAAATTGATTAACATCAATTCCCATAACTCTTTCATTATTTCCTCCACCTAAATTACATGCTCCATTTATTGAACAACTTTCACAACTTGAACTTCTTGTGCTTATTAAATTAACTTTTTTATTATCTATAGAATTAACTATAAAAACTTCTCTCATTCTATTCCTCCATATCTAAATTTATTATTATTTTTGATATTATTGTTTGTCTACATTTGTTAACAACAGTATAACTTTCCTGAGTAAGGAAATAAGCCTTAATATAAGTTTTATATTTTTCAACCTCTTCTTCTAAACTTCTATCTAATTGTTCCATATACTCTCCATCAAGTACACGATTTATTAAATCATATCTTCCTTCATCTATCATGCGAGGTTTTCCTCCTTTAATAACTTTTGGAACTTTTTTCTTGCATAATGTAATCTACTTTTAACGCTTCCCAATGGTTTACTCAATTTTTTCGCTATTTCATCATAACTCAATCCGTCTATATCTCTTAACTTTATTAACATACGATCTTCTTCAGATAAATTTTCCATAACTTTTTTTATCTTTTCCATTTCTAATTCATCAAATACTTCATTAGAAACATTTACATTAGATTCTGGTTGAATACCTATTCCTTCAGTATAATTTTCTGTCAAATCAATATTTTCAACAAGATTTTTTTTCTTTTTTCTAATATAATCTTTACCAACATTAGTAGTTATTTGATATATCCAGGTTGATAACTTCGAATCCCCTCTAAAAGTATGAATTCCCTTAAATATTTTGAAAAAAACTTCTTGAAGAGCATCTTCTATTTCACTTTGATCTACAAACTTTTTTAAAGTAACATATATTTTTGGAGCATATTGATTATATAAATCTTCAAAAGCTTCCTTATCTTTTTGTTTCAATTTTTCAATTAATTTTTTTTCATTCAAGAAAAATCACCTCTTTGTGGTTTTCTTATATTATACCACAAAAGAGGTCTCTACATATTTATTAGACTATAAAAATTATTTTTTTGTTCAATTTCATTTAACTTCTAATATTATATTTTGTAAATATATATTTTTTAAATTAGATAATAATATTGGATTCTCTGGATTGGATATATCATATATCAAAAGTCCATTCTCACCATCAGCTACATATAAATAATTTTCTCTAATATACCCTCCATAGCAAAAACCTTTTGTATCAACATTCGATAATAAAAGTGGTTTTTCTATGTTTGAAATATCTATTAATGAAAAGCCTTTTTCTCCTTTTGCATAAAATACTATATCATTATAAAGATGTACTCTTGCCCATTCTGATTCTATATCTAATTTTGATATTAATTTAGGATGTTTTTTATCTTTTACATTTATTATTTTTAATCCCTTTTCTCCATCAGCTAAATAAGCAGTATTATCCTTAACAACTACATTATAAGCAAACCCATCTGCGTCAAAGTAACTAACTAATTTTGGAATTTTAGAATCAGATACATCAACAATTACAAATCCATCATATCCCATTGGTATGTAAGCGTAATTATCCGCTACATATATTCTGCCAGAGGATCCTTTTAAATCAAGATAGCTTAAAGATTCTAAAGAATAATCTTCCCTAATTTTCGCAATTTCCATACCATTAGAGCCTTCAAGGATATATGCTATATCTTTATTTACAAAAATAGAATAGACTTTTCCAAATGTTTTCAATTTTGCTACTTTAACTGGATTTTTTATATCACTAATATCAGCTACGACAACACCATTAATCCAATCAGCTATATACGCATGCTTATCTCTCACATATAACCCAACAGCCCATCCTTCTGTATAAACATGATTAATAATTTTAGGATTTTTAGGATCTGAAACATCTATAATATACATACCTATTCCGCTTCCAGTTGTATAAATATATTTTTCAGTTATAGGATTTACTATTTTTTCTGTTTCTGAAGGTAAAACTTCTGTTATTGTTGATTCAATTGAAATAGTTGTACTTTCTACTGTTAATGGGGTTGATATTTCTGTAATCTCTTCTGTAATTAACAACTCTTTAGTTGAAAAATTCCAAATTGCACTTTCTCTTTTTTTATCTCCAGACTTTGCTACTACTTTCCAATAATATGTTTTCCCATAATCTACAGATACCTCATAAAATTGATAACCAAGATCCTGAGCAATCAATGTTAAATCATTTGGATTTATTCCAAAATATATATCAAACAAAGCTTCTTTACCCTCATATTTCCACTCAAAGGTAATATTTGTTTCTAAGTTTGTTGCACCATTTGTAGGTTGTGGCGCAAAAGGAACTCCTAATTCTTTAACCGATTTTGTTTGAAAAGCCCAAACTTCTCCATATCTAATTCCTCCATGACCATCTTTTGCAACAACTTTCCAATAATATCTAGCATCTTCTTTTAGATTTACTTCTATAAAGTTATCTTCAATATTTGTTGCTATAGGCTTCATTGTATCTATAGAACGACCTAAAAAAACATCATAATATATTTTATCTCCATCCAAATCTTCACATTTCCAACTTAAAGTTGTTGTTAAAGGAACATTAAGTGCTCCATCTCCAGGATTCGGCGAGTCTGGTTTTAAAGGTATAGCATTTTCCGTGGAAAAGAACCATATATCACTTTCAGTTGAATTTTTTTTATCTTTAGCTACTACCTTCCAATAATATGTTTTATTATAATTTAATACTTTAGAAAAAGAAGTTTCTTCTAAATTAGTAGCTATAGGAGTTAAATTGTTTTTATCAGTTGATAAATATATATCATATAATAAAGTATCTCCATTTGGATCTGTACCATTCCATGTAAAAATAGTATTTATTGGAACATCTACAGATCCATTTACAGGCGAATACAATTCCGGTATTGATGGTGGGTCATTTTTAAAAATAACAGGGATTAAAACTACACCTGTCATTATAATAATAAACGTTGATATTGCAAATATAATTAATTTTAATTTCAATTTTAATCACCCCTATTTTTTTATTCAATCAATATTTCTATAAATAAAAAGTTCTTTCCTAATTATATCAAAAAATGCCAACCAAAAAAGGTTGGCATTTGGTCGGGGCGACTGGACTTGAACCAGCGACCTTTTGCGCCCCATGCAAACGCGCTCCCATCTGCGCCACGCCCCGAGAACCGCAAAGTATTATATCATATTTTATTAACACAGTCAATATTATTAATTAAAATATATACTTAAACCCTCCATAAAAAATAGTTTATTGACTTTTTTATTTACATATTATATAATTTTAAAAAAGATTGGGAGTGAATAATATGATTATTAAAAATAAAAAAATAGAATATCTGTCCATATATCATAAAATTTTACCTATTATTTTTTTTTCATTCGTATATTTATCTTATAATATATTTATCAATGGATTTATTTCTATGGAAATTCAAGACTTTTTTAATATTCCTGATAAATTTCTTATGCTACTAAATATACCTGTATTTTTAGGTATAATATTAGGAATTTTTATATCCAACCTTTTTTTTAATAAAAAATATTTTATTGTTTTTATTTTAATTTCAATTTTAATAAATATATTAATTTTCTTTTTAAAAAATTTCTTTCTATTTTTACTTATTCGCTTTATAACTTCTATTGGATTAGGCGTATTAACAGGAAATATTTTGGCTTATTATCTTATATACGAAAATAACATTTCTTCCACTAAAGCAGGAATCCCCTTTGGAATTTTAGCAGCTGCTATATTAACATCTTTTTTTGTACATAAGTCTGGATGGGAGATTGCTATTTTATTTTTATTAACAGGAATATTTATATTAATAGGAATAAGTTTTTTATTTTCTTATATATTTACAAACAAAATTCATTCCACCAAATTTTTAAAGATTAATAAAAAATATCTACTAATCTTTTCTACGCTATTTTTTATTATTGGAATGAATTTTTATTTTTTGATTATGAACATAAAATACATCTTAATTATTAAACATTTTGATTATATTTTAATAAATTTATATTTAATTATTTTTCCAATCTTCATTATCTCGGGATATTTTATATCCGAATATCTATATAAAAATTTTAATAATAAAAATTCTATTTTATATATAATTTCATTTGTAATTTTTATTTCTATCTCTAATTTTTATATTCCTTCAGATTTCATAATGACCCTATTAATTTCTTTAAATTTATTGGCATTTACAATGATATGGAATATTACCTTTATATATTCATTAAATTTTTTTGATAGAAAATTCTATTTTTTCTTAACCAAATTGATGTTTATTATAACGTCTATTGGTGGTATAGTTTCTTCCATTCTTTCACACTTGTTCTATGAAAATTTATATGAAAAAATCCTTTTAACAATAACTTTTACATCAATCATATTTGCTTTAACTTTATTAATTTTATCCAAATATAATAACAGGAACAATCATTTCATAAAATGATAATCCACCATGTTTACCTTTTAAATGCACAAAGGAATTTCCATATTTATATACAAAACTATAATTACTTTTTGCTATCATTACAAAATCTCCAACTCTATCTCTGAATTTTAAATTTATTTTCTTCCCAAATAAATTTATTTTCTCTGCCTCTTCAATTTCAATTAAATTTCCAAAGTCTTTATATGTTGCATTAAAAAAATCTGAAAAATTTTTTTTGTTTTTTGTATAAAAATACATCATTCGCATTTCTCCTCCAGGGGGAATCCATAAATTCTTTGAAATATCACTTTCATTAGAAAATCTTATTTCCTTTATCAAAGGTGTTTCTAACATTCCATGATCAGATGTAATAATAATAGCTGTATCATCAAGTATTTTTTTATTTATCTTTGAAAGAAATTCTTCTTCTAACATTTTTAAAAACCAATATATTTGAGCTTTATATTTATAATCTTTTGCTCCATATTTATGTCCTATCCCATCTACATATCCATAATATGCAAATTGAAAAGATTTTTCACCATTATTACTATAGTTTTTTAATTTTTCATACACCATACCAAACATTTCAACTAATGATTTATAACCTTTTATATTACTTCCTTTATTGTGTATTTTGCTTAACCCACTATTAACTATATCAGAATGCGTATGAGTAAAAGATTTCACTCCTATTTCTTCTAAAATTTCATTTAGTGTTTTTACTTTTAATAGATCATTAACTAAATAAGGTTCAAAACTTCCTTTAATACCAAATAACGGAGAAAACTCTATCATATTTACCAAAGAACCTAATTCTTTTAAAAACAATATATATCCTAAGATTCCATGTTCAGCAGGTGTTTTTCCAGTCATGAATGTTGTAATTGCATTTGCTGTTGTAGACGGAAATACTGATGTTGCAGGAAGAAATTGATTTCTTCCTAAAAATTTAAATTCATTTTTTCTTTCATTTATAACTGACTTAAAAGTGTTATAACTCATCGCATCTACTAAAAATAAAACTACATGTTTTTTATCTTTAAATGGAATAGGATATGAGTTATAAAATGGCGTCCCTCCAAAATTTTCTATAATCCAATTAGTTATATTTAATATAGAATACTTTTCATAATGCGGAAGTATCCCCAGTCCTTCAATTTTATTGTTATAAATTTCCTTAAAAATTTTTTCCCACATATACTCAACCACTCTTTCATTTTTTATATATTAATATTTAATATAAAAATGCGTGTATCCCTCTATTGGAACTATCTCCTCTTCAATATTTTCAACCTGAGAAAATCCATTTCCATTTATAAGAAAATCTTTTAGACTTTCCAAATCTTTTTCATTCCCTTCTGCAAAAATCTCAACGCTTCCATCTGGCATATTCATAACATATCCTTTTAAATTTAATGACTCTGCTATTTTGTTTACAAACCATCTAAAACCTACCCCTTGCACTCGTCCATATACTTTATAACGTTTCGCTAACATTTTCACCCTCCATCTTCTCATATTTTTTCAAAAATAATCTATATTTATTTTACCATTTTTAATATAATATCGTCAAATTTTAGCTTTTTTCTGGTATACTATAGATATAAAAATAAATTTTTGAAAGGGGGAAGTTTTTTAACATGAAAATAAAATCATATGTTTCAATTTTATTCATGCTATTTTCAACATTTGTAATTGCAAACGTTCCATTATTTATAAACAGCCATGAAGAAGGTGTAAGTTTAATTAATTTCGAAAATTCTATAAACCCTAAGTTAATAGCTTCTTATCCAAATATTTTAAAAATTAAAGATCTACCTGTATTTTTCGATTCAGAGGTTACTTCTTTTTTGGTAAAAGATAATTATATTGTAATAGGCTTAAAATCTAATAAAATTTATTTTATTAATTTAAAAACAAATAATTTTAAATATTTTGAGCTAAAAAATTATCCTACACAAATAAAACAAGTTGAGAATGTTATATATGTCTCTGTATATAAAAGTGAAATTATCCCCTTTGAAATAATTGATAATGATATTGTCAAAAAAATTAGAATTAATTCTATTGGAGAAACATATGATTTTGAATTTGTTGATAATTATTTATATGTTGCAGATGGTATAAAAGGACTTGCTATTTATTCGAAAACAAATGGCACTTATAAATATATGAGACACTTAAAAACAGGTGGTGATGTTCAAAAGATTTATATTGACGGTTCATATCTATATACACTAGATGGGGCTAAAGGAATTTCAATTTTTGATATATCATTTAAGTTACTTCCATTTCTTGTAAAAACAGTGGACACTGGTGGAGGTGTAAATTCCATATTAAAATACAAAAACTATCTTTTTGCTACTGATAAATGGTATGGTTTAGAAGTATTTAAATTAAATGATATAAATAAACCTGTTGAAAATAAAAAAGAAAAAATTGAACCTATATTTAAGCATTATACTTTAAACACTCCTATTGATTTAAAAGTAATAAACAATAATTATTTAGTAGTTACAGATAATTGGGGAGGACTAGAAATTTTCAACATTTCTAATCCAGAAAAACCTGAATTAGTAAAAATATTTAATAATCATACAGATTTACAAGGAATTTATGCTAATAATAATTATTTATATGCAGCTGATAAAAAAGATGGATTAATTATCTTTGATATTAATAATCCCGAAAATCCTATAGAAATATCATCGAAAAAAACTTTAAATTTAAAATTATTACCTGTAAAACTAGAAAAAACTTTAAATGACGCTGTTAATGTTTATGCTAATAATGGTTTTGCTTATATTGCAGATAGACAAAATGGTTTTACAATATTTGATATCTCTAATATTAATGCTCCTGTTGTTTTATCAAATTATGTTGATGTAAAAGAAAATGATAATGTTATTTTAGGTTATACAAATAATTTTGTTATAGAAAATGACCTAGCTTTTATTGCTGATGGATATAAAGATTTAGTTATTTTAGATATATCAAATAAATCTAAACCTAAAATATTATCAATAAACAGAGTTACTGGAAGAACAATGGATTTAGCTAAAAAAGGTAATTATATTTATCTAGCTACTGATGACGTTGGTTTTGAAACATTTTATTTTGATGGAATTTTAGCAAAAAGATTGTCTCCAAAATTTAGAATAAATGGATTTGTTAAAGATATTGAGCTTAATGGTGATTACGCTTATGTTGCTGTAGATTGGAAATATAAAATGCTAAAAAATAACACTGTTCCTGTTGGGGAACCCGGAATTTATGTTATAAATATCAAAAATCCAGAAAATCCATTTATAGAGAAGAAAATTAATTTAAATAATATCGGTGTTCTAAATTTACATATATCAAAAAATATATTATTTGCATCTTTAGGAGAAAATGGGTTTGAATTAATTGATTTAAAAACTGGTAACGTATTATCTAAAGTAGATACTCCCGGTATTACAAAAGATTTATTTGCAAAAAATAACTATTTATATGTTGCAGACGGGAAAAATGGTTTAATGATTTTTGACATTAGTAACCCCAAAAATCCAAAATTTGTAAAAAAAATATTTTGGATGACTTTTGGAGAAATAAATTAGAAAAATTATGGATAGTTATTATAAAAAATATAGGCAGGTCATTTGACCTGCCTATATTTTTTATTGAATAATAGTTTTCATTATATCAGCTAATTCAATAAATGATTCTTTTAAGGAAGCCCCTCCAACTAACCCACCATCTATATTAGGTTTTGTAAATAATCCAAAATAATTGTTTGGTTTTACACTACCTCCATATAATATTGTTATAGATTCTGATGTTTCTTTATCATACATTTCTGATAATAATTTTCTTATATAAGCATGAACTTCTTCAGCTTGTTCTGGAGTTGCTACTTTACCTGTTCCAATAGCCCATATTGGTTCATAAGCTATAACAATTTTTTTAGCTTTTTCTTTATCCAAACCATAAAAACCTTCTTTTATTTGTCTTTCAACAACATTAAATGTTAGTCCCTTTTCTCTTTCTTCTGATTTTTCTCCTATACAAAAGATTGGTGTTAAATCTGTTTCTAATGCTTTTTTTATTTTTTTATTTATTACTTCATCTGTTTCGCCAAAAATATTTCTTCTTTCAGAATGACCTAAAATAACATATTCTACTCCTAATGATTTTAACATATCAGCTGATACTTCACCTGTATAAGCACCACTATCTTCAAAGTACATGTTTTGTGCCGAAACTTTAATATTTGTACTTGTTGTTAAATCTACAGCCTTTTCTAAAGCTAAATAAGTTGGAGCTATTACTATTTCAAATTTCTTTTCTTTACCAATATTAGCAGTCAATTTTGATATAAATTCTGCTGCTTCTAAATTCGTTTTGTTCATTTTCCAGTTTCCAGCTAATATATATTTTCTACTACCTATTTTTTTTTTAGAAGCAATACTTGCAATCCCTGGTAATTCCTTTCCTTCCAAAAACTCTAATGAAGCTCCACCACCTGTTGATACATGAGAAACTTTTCTTTCTAAACCAAATAATTCTATTGCTGCTGCACTATCTCCACCACCAATAATAGTTATAGCTCCTTCTTCTGTAATATCAGCAACCATCATAGCAACTTCTTTTGTTCCTGTTGCAAAATCTTCAATTTCGAAAACTCCCATAGGTCCATTCCATACAACAGTTTTCGCACCATTTAATTTATCCTTAAATAACTTAACGCTATCTGGTCCAATATCTAAACCCATCCAACTATTTTCTATACCATCATCAATTTTAATTATCTTTTTTTCAACACCTGCTTCTAATTTTTGGGCCACTATTGCGTCAACTGGTAAAACAATTTCCACGCCTTTTTTATCGGCTTTTTCTAATAATTCTTTAGCTAAATCTATTTTATCTTCCTCGAACCTTGATGAACCTATTTCTTTTCCTAATGCTTTTAAGAATGTAAACATCATAGCCCCACCAATTAAAATTTTATCGGCTTTTTCTAACAAATTATTAATAACTCCAATTTTATCTGAAACTTTAGCTCCACCTAAAATTACCACATAAGGCTTTTCAGGATTTGCTGTTGCTTTTGATAAAAATTTAATTTCTTTTTCCATTAAGAACCCAGCTACACTTGGTATAAATTGCGCAATACCCACATTTGAAGCATGTGCTCTATGAGCAGTACCAAAAGCATCGTTTACATGAATTTCTGCTAAATCAGCCCATTGTTTAGCTAATTCTAAATCATTTTTTGTTTCACCTTTCATATATCTTGTATTCTCTAATAATAATACTTCGCCTTCTTTTAAATTCTCAACAGCTTTTTTTACTTCTTCTCCTACCACTTCAGGAACAAATTTTACATCTTGGTTCAATAGTTCTGATAATCTTTCAGCTACTGGTTTTAATGAAAATTCTGGCTTTGGTTCTCCTTTTGGTCTTCCTAAATGTGATAATAATATAACCTTTGCACCTTCATTTAAAGCGTGTTTTATTGTTGGCAATGCCGCCTTTATTCTTTTATCGTTTGTTATTACACCATCTTTCATAGGAACATTAAAATCTACTCTCATTATAACTTTCTTATTCTTTAAAGAAATATCTTTAATTGTCATTTTTTCCATAAAAATCCCTCCTTTTTTATCATTAAAGGGGACTTAAAAAGTCCCCTTACCATCCTCTTTATATTAACTCAGACATTTTTTCTGCTAAATCTACAACTCTTGCTGAGTATCCATATTCATTATCATACCATGAAGCAACTTTAACTAATGTACCATCCATAACTTTTGTTAATGTTGAATCAAAAATACCAGAGAATGTTGTACCTATAATATCTGAAGAAACTATTGGATCTTCATTGTATCCTAAAATACCTTTTAAATATGTCTCTGCTGCTTCTTTCATTACAGCATTTACTTCTTCTGCAGTTGTTTCTTTTTCAACAGTAACTGTTAAATCAGTAATTGAGCCATCTGGCGTTGGTACTCTCATTGCAATACCATCTAATTTTCCTTTTAATTCAGGAATAACTATACCTACAGCTTTTGCAGCCCCTGTTGTTGTTGGGATAATATTAACAGCTGCAGCTCTTGCCCTTCTTAAATCACTATGAGGTAAATCTAATACTCTTTGATCATTTGTAAATGAATGAACTGTAGTTAATAATCCTGTTTTAACACCAAACTTTTCATTTAACACTTTAATTACTGGAGCAATTGAATTTGTTGTACATGATGCATTTGAAACTACCACATGATCTTTTGACAATAATTCATCATTTACACCTAAAACAACAGTTAAGTCAACTTCGCCTTTTGCTGGAGCTGTAATTATAACCTTTTTAGCTCCTGCTTCAATATGTGGCATAGCTTTTTCTTTATTTCTAAATACACCTGTTGATTCAATAACAATATCTACTCCTAATTCACCCCATGGTAAGTTAGCAGGATTCTTTTCAGCGAATACCTTTATTTCTTTTCCATTAACAACAAATCCACTTTCAACAACTTCAACAGTACCATCAAATTTCCCATGAACACTATCATATTTTAATAAATGGGCTAATGTTTTTGGATCTGTTAAATCATTAATAGCAACTACTTCTAAATTTTCTCTTTTCATCATTTCCCTAAATACTACTCTCCCAATTCTCCCAAAACCGTTAATAGCAATTTTAATAGCCATTAATAACACCTCCTAATTTATAATAAATATTTGTTATTTTTTTCTCTAACTTATTATACCCTTTATATTTAAATGTAATATTTTACTATTATAAACTTTTATATATGATTATATTTAAATATTGTTAATTACATTCCTAAATTTAATCCACCCAAATATTTTTGAGATATTTTTTCTGTTTCTTCTTCTTTATATTCCTTTGCTTTCTTTATTGCCTCATTTGTAGCAGCAATAATCATATCTTTTATAATTTCAAATTCCTCATCTGCTAATTCGTCAGAAATAATTATATCTTTCACTCTTAAATCTCCAGTAACTATAGCCTTAACAACTCCACCTCCACTAGTAGCATCAAATTCTTTAATGGCTAATTCATTTTCGAATTGCTTTAACTCTTGTTCCATTATTTCTTGAGTTTTTTGCGCTTCTTGCATTAGTTTCATAATATCATTCTTTTTTCCTCCAGATGATTTTAAACTTCTTCCACCTAACCCTCTAATTTTTTTAGCCATTTAAATACCCCTTTCTTCTTTTTTTTTCAGTTATATTATACCATAAATCTCAAATTTTAATGATTATGTTTAAATAAATTAAAAATTCTCCTTTTTATATGAAATTTTTTTCACTCTTTTTAGAAAAAATTTCTATTGCTATTTCATAAAACAAAGCCGCCTCCATCGAGGCGGCCAATTATTTATATTAATATGCTGGCATATCTGGCATTTCAGGTGCTTTTTCTTCTTTTGGTTCATCTACTACTAATACTTCTGTTGTTAATAACATTGAAGCTATTGAAGAAGCATTTTGAACAGCACTTCTTGTAACCTTTGCAGGATCAATAATACCTTTTTCGAACATATCTACAAATTCATCATTTAATGCATCATAACCATATGATGCTTCATCTTTAGCTAATACTCTATCAATTATTATTGCACCATCTACGCCTGCATTTAATGCAATTTGTCTGATTGGAGCTTCTAATGCATTATAAACAACTTTTGCACCTATTAATTCGTCACCTTCTAATTCATTTAATAAAGATTCAATTCCTTTTTTAGCTCTTAATAAGGTTACTCCACCACCTGGAACAATACCTTCTTCTACAGCTGCTCTTGTTGCTGATAAAGCATCTTCAATCCTGTGTTTCTTTTCTTTTAATTCTGTTTCTGTTGCAGCACCTACTTTAATTACTGCAACACCGCCAGCCATTTTTGCAAGTCTTTCTTGTAATGTTTCTTTTTCATATTCTGATGTTGTATTTTCAATTTGAGCTTTTAATTGTTTTATTCTTTCTTTTATTGTTTCTTCGTCACCTTTTCCTCCAACGATAATTGTATCGTCTTTTCTAATTTTTACAACATCTGCTCTACCTAAATCATTTAATGTAATATTTTCTAATGTTAATCCTACTTCTTCACTAATTACAACTCCACCTGTTAATATTGCTATATCTTGCAACATTGCTTTTCTTCTATCACCAAAACCAGGTGCTTTAACAGCTACTGATTCTAATGTTCCTCTTAATTTATTTAATACTAATGTTGATAATGCTTCACCTTCAACATCTTCTGCGATAATTACTAATGGTTTTCCTGCTTGAGCAACTTTTTCTAATACAGGAATTAATGGTTTTACAGTTGATATTTTTTTATCTGTAATTAAAATATATGGTTCTTTCATTATTGCTTCCATTTTTTCTGTATCTGTTACAAAATATGGAGAAATATATCCTCTATCAAATTGCATACCTTCTGTAAATTCTACGAATGTTTCCATTGTTTTTGAATCTTCAACAGTAATTACTCCATCTTCACCAACTTTATCCATAGCATCTGCAATTAATTTACCTATTTGTTCATTATTTGCTGATATAGATGCAACATGTGCAATATCATCTTTGCTTGATAATTTTTTACTCATTTTCTTTACTTCTTCAACAGCTTTTTCTGCTGCTTTTTGAATCCCATTTTTCATTAACATTGGATTTGCACCAGCAGCTACGTTTTTTAAGCCTTCTCTAATCATTGCTTGTGCTAATACTGTAGCTGTTGTTGTACCATCACCAGCAACGTCATTAGTTTTTGAAGCTACTTCTTTAACTAATTGAGCACCTAAATTTTCAAATTTATCTTTTAATTCTATTTCCTTTGCAATTGAAACACCATCATTTGTAATTGTTGGAGAACCCCAGCTTTTTTCTAAAACTACATTTCTACCTTTTGGTCCTAAAGTTATTTTAACAGCATTTGCTACTTTATCTACACCTCTTTCAAGAGACCTTCTTGCTTCTTCTGAAAACATCATCATTTTAGCCATTTCACAACACCTCCTTAGTCTTCATATTTTGCTAAAATATCGTCTACGTCAATTAAAATATAATCTTCATCATCAACTTTAATTTCTGTTCCAGAATATTTAGCAAAAATTACGTGATCCCCTACATTAATTTCTACATCGTCATCTATATTTCCAATAGCAACAACTTCTGCTCTCATAGGTTTTTCTTTTGCTGTATCTGGTAAAACAATTCCACCTTCTGTTTTTTTCTCTTCAATAACAGGTTTTATTAATAATCTGTTACCTAATGGTCTTACTTTCATCAATATCACCCTCCTTACTTATTTTTGTTTTAGCAATCAAAGTGTCCGAGTGCTAATTTCCATTGATATGATACTCCTTCTTGAAAAAATATTCAAGTCCTATTATGCGCTATTATTTCTAATTAAATAAAATTATTATGGATTATAGCTTTTATTCTTTTATTTTTTTTATATTTTATCTTTTTTCCAAATTACTTTATGACTACTATCATCAAAAATTTCCTCAATATCCTCAGGAACAGTTAAATGTTTTTCATATTTCTCAATAACTTCAGTGATCAAATCTTTTGGTAATGACGATATTACCCATAAATCACTTAGTAAAATTCTATTATTTTTTACTGGAGCTTTAATAATAGAACTTTCTATAGCTTTTAGGAATATTGATAGATCTTCTTCTTTATAAAAACCTTTTCCAGTATCTGATCCATAATTAATAGGCATATTATCTCCTCCTTTACAAATTATAATTATCATAGTATTATAACATTGATTAATTTCTTTTAAATTAACTATATCTATATAAATTTTTTGAGTTTTAAATACAATTCTATTTAAAAATAAAAATATTTTAGACTTCTATATAAAAACAATTTAAAAAAGGAGGTAATTATGTATCTCTACCATTACGAAAAAAAACCTATTAACTATAAAAAATATAATGAATATGACTATATCGTTCTTAAATTTCCTGTAAATTATTATACTCATTACACAGAAAATAAGAATGTTTATGTTCATTTATTTGAGCCTAAAAACATACGTGGAGATATAATATTTCTGCATGGAATTGGTAATAAAAATATACCATATTTAGAATGGTATGCTAGATTTTTTAAAAAACACGGTTACAGAACATCAGTAGTAATATTACCTTATCATCTTCTAAGGACTCCCAAGGGTATGAACGGCGGAGAGCCATTTTACTCTGCTAATCCTAATAAATGTGTTTTAGAATTTCATAACGCTGTTAAAGATGTTAGAAGAACAATCGATTTAATAGAAAATTTTAATAATTATAATAAAAATAATTTATTTCTTTTCGGACTTTCTTTTGGTGGGATTATAGGTACTATGGCATTGGCATTGGATAAACGAATAAAAAAGGGCATTTTAATGATTACTGGCGGAAATTGGCGTTGGATCAACTTTCATTCTCCGTATACATATAAAGTTAGAGAAGAGTATAAAACTACCGGAAATGCATACGGGTGTAACTCTGAAGATTTTTGTATTAAATATTTTAGAAAAAATCCTGTAGATTTTGTGTCAAATAATTTTCAAACTATAGATGATATTTTTACCAAGGCTCCTATTCCATGTTATTCATATGATCCTATCTCTTTTGCAAAATTCGTCAATCAACCTATATTATTTATCAGAGGAATTTTTGATAAAATAATTCCAAAGGAATCTACAGAAGATTTAATTTCTCTATTACCAAATGTATCCGTTCAAAAAATTCCAACTGGACATAAAAGTAGCATATTATTTAAAAAATTAGTCGGAAGAAATATCTTAATTTTTTTACAAAATAATACCTAATCAAATGATTGGAAGTCTTATCTGATTATTAAATATTATATAAAAAACTTAGAATCAATAAAATTATTGATTCTAAGTTTTTAGCATTTTTCACACAATAAATGGTTATATTAAATTTTTATTCATAAATTATTTTATAAAATAATTTATCAAATGATTATCAACAAAATCTTCCCATAATAATTGTATATCAATAGAATTCGTTTCTATTGATATATACATCCCAAGTGAATCTAACATTATAAATATTTTTTGAGCCAAAAGATTAGCATTAATATTTTTTCTTACAATTCCGTTTTCTTGCATTTCTTTAATTTTTTTCTCAATATAAATTATTGTTTTTTTTAAAAAGATATCCATTATTTTTTTTATTTTTTTATTTAACATTGATTGCAAAAAAAAGTCAATTAAAAATTTTTGCATTTGTTTATTATTTTTATATTCATTAATATAAATCAACCCTAATTCTCTAACAACATCAATTCCAGAAATTTCAAAAGATTTTAATGCATCATTAAATTCAGACTCAAAATAGTCTAAAACATTTATATACAGCTCTTCTTTACTTTTGAAATAATGATATATTGCTCCCTTTGATACCCCAGCAACTTCTTTTATTTTATTCATACTGGCTTTTTGATAACCTTCTTCTGAAAAAACTTTAAAAGCTGCTTTCAATATTTTTGCATATGTTTCTTCCATTATTATTCCTCCAAGACCCAACTTTATATATAATTTCTTTAACCCACAAGCTAACATTTTCCCTTTCTTTAATATTTCTTTTTAATCATATATAACGCATACTTTCATCTTTTTACCCTCTTTTATTAGATTTTTCATAACTGAGAATCGAGGTAATCACAAATATTGTAATTAAATAACTAAAAATTACTCCTAAAAGTAATAAAAATCCAAATCCTATAAAACCTCTATATTTAGCTAATATAAACGAACCAAAAGCTGCTCCTGTGGTTAATGTTGTCATAGTTATCGCTTTTCCAGTACTCATTAATGCCTTTTTTATATTTTTCTCTCTCCTGTATCTATGTATAAGATGAATTCCATCATCTACTCCTATACCTATTATTAAAGGAAGTGCTATAATATTTACTACATTAAATTTAATATTAAACCACCCCATTACTCCTAGAATTAAAATAATAGATAATACCATTGGCAACATACTTATAATTGCGTATTTTAAGCTTTTCATATCAAATAATAATACTATAAAAATAAAGATTATAGTTAATATTAATATTTTTTTCCCTTCACTAGCAGATATCTGAATTACTTTTAAGAAAACCAATGCTGTTCCACTAACTTTATCTATATTCAATTTGTTTAATTGATTAAAATATTTTTTTGATAATCAACATTCCATATATCTCCATTAGAATATGCTGTGGTTAAAATCTTTCCATTCTCTCCTAAATAATTAGATTTTATTTCTTCAGGTAACTTTTCAATTGTAATTAATTCTGTAGAATTCAAATTTTCTCTTAAATCACTAATTGTTTGGATTATAACATTTTGCAGTTTTATAAAATTTTCAATTTTTTTATTAGATATTTTTATTAAAACCCCACTTTTTACTATATCCTTTAATTTATTCGAGAGATCCTTATAACCTAACAAATTTAATGATAATGCTGTTTTTGTTAAATTAAAATTAAGTTTATTAATTTCAGACTTTAATTTTTTTATATCTAATTCTTTTTTCTCTAAATTCATATTTTTTATCTCATAAGCATTTTTTAAACCTACTACTTGAGAAGCTGTTTCAGGTAAATATAAAGATATACTATCTATTTGAGAAAATATCTTTATATTTTTTAATTTATTATATAAATCTTTTGCTTCAACTAAATCATCGCTAATGAAAATAGTATTATCTGGAGAAAAATTAAATTCTTTCAAAATTTTATCATTTAATTCTATACTTTCTAAACCTTTTGCCTCTATATTCATCATATTTTTATCAAAATCAACGTTTTTAATTTTAAGTACTGATAGTAATACAAAAATAATAATTAATATTATAGATAATTTTCTATATTTATTTACATCATAATTAATAACAAATACTTTTCCTGGATTTTTGTATTTATTACCAAACATTTTTAATATAGCTGTTAATCCAAATATTTCAGCTAATAAAGTAAAGATTATACCAGAAGATAAAACTATTCCAAATTCTCTAAATCCCGGAAATGAACTAATTGCAAAAATCCCTATACCAATAGCAGTTGTAATAGCACCAGCTATAACACCTCTAATATTTTTCTCAAATACTCCTTTTAATGTTTCTACCTTTGATAACCCCTTATTTCTTAATTCTATATATAATGAAATAATATGTATAGAATAATCAATACCTAAACCCGCTAAAATCGCACCCATCATAACAGTCATAATATTTAATGAACCTATTGTTATTTTTGTAAACCCTAAAGTCCATATAATTCCAAAAATAAGCGGGATAGCCGATAAAAACGTATATCTAAAACTCCTAAAGCCAAGCATAAAAATAATCAATATTAAAATTAAAGAAACCGTTGTAGCAATAGCCATATCTCTTTCTGTCATAACCATTTCATCTCTTGCAATAACCAATGTTCCTGTTAATCCTGCTTTCACATTATAATTTACTGCACTTTCTTTAACTATATTTTCTACAGAATTTACCAATTCTACAACTTTATTTATATCATTAGAACTAATTGTTGGTCTTATAATTATCATACCAAACTTTCCACTTTTTGAAAGTAAATATTTTTCTCCAAATAAAAAATTTAAAAATTCATTTTTTAATTTTCCCAAATCTTCCTCATTCATAGATATTAATAGATTATTAAATGAATTTATCATATAATCAAACTGTTGTTTTTCATGTTCATTTATTCTATATCCGCCTTCCGGTTCTTCAAACATCTCATTTAAAGATTCAAAAAAATCTGCTATATTATTTGATGAATATACTTTTTTCAAAAATATTTGTTCTTCATTTGGAGATAATAAAAAAATGTTTTTTGAAATAAAATCAATTGGGTTTTTATAAAATATAGCATCAACGTAATCAATATTTTTTAATTTTTCAGATATATCTTCAATATAATTAATAATATTTTCCCTTGATCCTTCTATTCCAATTATTATACTATCAACACTTTTAAAGCTTTTTGTTGCTTCTTCATATACCTTTACATATGGATCTTTTGAAGGTAATAAATCTAAAAATCCTGGCCTAATTTCCAATGAAAAAGTTAGAATTATAGATATAATTGTTAATCCTAAAACAAAAATAAATATGCCTTTTGAATGTTTGATAACAAAATCTCCCAATTTTTTCATAAAATCCCTCCTTAAAATATCACCGACCGATTGGTCGGTGATATTTTAACTCTGGAATGTTACAGAATATTATATTTATATTATACAATTTATTTTATTAAAAGCACCTGGTATATTCAATACTCTTTCTACTTCTTTAATTGATTTTTCTATAGATTTTTCAAAAGAATTCCCCATTAAATTATAATGAATAAAAAAAGCATCAAAAATATCTCCTAATCCAATTGAATATTTTGCCTTCTTACCATTGCTATGATAAATTTTATTATTATAAATTACTCCGTCTTTACCCATTTTTATTACATTACATTTTCTGATTTTACACTCTTTACTATTTCCAATAGTAAAAGAATTTTTAAGAATATTTTTAGAAATAAAAGGTCTTGGACCAATATCAAAAAAAACTCTATCATAATTCATCTTTTCAATTTTAATTAACATATTTCGCGAAAGTTCCGTTGTTATTACTGCAATATTAGATTTTTTTTCTATTTTTCCAAAATCATTATCATTAATTTTTCTTTCAACAGCTATTGGTTTTTCATTTTTAGAAATAAAAGTTGCTGTTTTACCTGATACTTTTTGCAATTTAAAAGGGATTATTTCTTCTAGATATCTTCCTTTAAAATCTTTTCCAATAAAAGCATTTAATGTTATTTCATACCCTAATTTAAATAGAGTATAAGCAATATTAAATCCAGATCCACCAGGGATTTCTATAATTTCAGAATTATGTACTTCATCACCTACTATGTAAATGTCATAAAATATCGCTCCATAAACATCTATTTTCATTTCATCACCTCAACATAAAAAGTCCCCAATTCGGGGACTTTTATTTATTGTTCTGGCCATTTTGTTATAACTGATTTTCTTGCTTTACTCTTTTCTTCAGGGCTTAAACCCCAATTTCCATTGTATATAGCTCCTTCCCAATCACCATAAATTGGATTTGGCAATAATATAAATTTTACACCATATTCATTTTTAAATTGGTCAACTAAGTCATTTCTTTCTTCTAACCCTTTATGTCTGAAAACAGATGTAAAATCATTTAAATTATCTCCCATCAATAACACTATTCTGTGATCTTTTTCAACCATTTTCCTTCTTGGTTCTTTATCTGATGTATCTGTTCTTAATAAAACATGATCATCTGTAACTTGTGGAAATCCTAAAGCTTTTAAATTTTTCATAGTTCCTTCTTTTACATCTATCTTTCTATTAGAAATATAATACACATCTGCACCTTTTTCAACTACATAATTTAAAAATTCTACTGCTCCAGGTAATGCTGTTGCTTGAGCTGAATTACACCAATCATTCCAACCTGTTGGATAAGCATGTTCCGTATCAATATGTCCAGCATCATAAGGACTATTATTTAAAATTGTCTCGTCAATATCAACAATTACTGCCCTTTTCATAGAATCATTATTATTTTCTAAATCCATATCAAAAACCATTTTTGCAATATTAAATGCCTGATAAGCCAAGGCCTTCATTTCTCCAGATGTTTGATACCAATCCATCGCTAAAACCATTTGTTCATTTAAATCTTTTTGAGTATATTTAGGAACTAATCTTAATTTTTGACCAACTTTTATTATATTTGGATTTTTTATTCCATTAAATTTAACTAAATCAACAACACTAACTCCTGTCATCTGCGCAATTTTTGATAAGTTATCTCCACTTTTTACTACATAGTACTCAACATTTGCAAAAATCATCACAGAAAATGCCAATGCTAATAAAACAATCAAAATCTTCTTCACATCTATCCCTCCTTAAAATTTTTTACATATAAATATTATCAAAAATTATTATAAATTCCAACTCTTATTTTTAGTTAAAAAAAGATATTATTATCAAATAAAATAAATTATTTCATTTTTATATTATATGATATAATTTATATGAGGTGATTGCATGACCAGATATGATTTCATTGCAAAATATTATGATAAACTTCTTAAATCTTTAGAAAAATCCACAATGAGTGATTTTAGGAAAAAATTTGTACCACAAATTGATGGTTATACCTTGGATTTAGCCGTTGGAACTGGTCATAATATTGAATATTATCCGCCAAACTCTCACGTTGTTTTAATAGATAAAAGCCAAAAAATGTTAGATTTAGCAAAAGAAAAAGGAAAAAAACGGAAAGATTTAACTTTAGAATTTATTAAATCTTCTGTGGAAAATTTACCTTTTAAGGAAAATATTTTTGATACAGTATTATCTATAGATGTTTTTTGTTCTGTTAATGATCCATATAAATCTATGGAAACTGTAAAAAAAGTATTGAAACATGGCGGAAAAGGAATTTTTGTAGAACATGGTTTAACGGGAGATTTTTTAAAAGATTTTTTTCTATATATGACTACATTAATTACATATCCGACGGTAGGTTCTTCTATGATTAGAAAACCTTTAGATTATATTCAGTCTGCTGGTTTTAAATTAATAGAATATGGTCGTTTAAAAAATTCATTTTATTATTTTATTGTAAGAAAGGAGTAAAATTATGAAATATGAAATAGTTTATTTTGATTTAGATCACACATTACTAGATTTTGGAAAATCTGAAAAAATTGCTTTGTTTAGTATGTTAAAACATTTCTCTATTAAACCCAAAGAAGAACATTTAAAAATATATATTCCCATTAATGAAAAATGGTGGAAATTATTTTCAGAAGGCAAATATCCCAAAGAAGTTATTGTTATTGAACGGTTTAGAGAGTTTTTTAATACCATTGGATTAGATTCAAAAATTAATTTAAATGAAGCTGCTAATATTTATCTTGAAAATCTATCGAGGTTAGGATTTTTCTTTGCTGGTGCTGAAGAATTATTAATTAAATTAAAGAAAAAAAATCAAAGAATAGCTGCTATAACTAATGGTGTTGAAAAAGTCCAACAAGGACGAAGCAAAGCTCTAAATTTAAACAATTATTTTGAATTTATATTAACTTCTGAAAAGGTTGGAAAACCTAAACCAGATCCTTTAATTTTTTATGAAGCTGCTAAGCTCTCTAATGTACCAATTGAAAAATCCATTTATATTGGAGATAATCCAGATTCAGATTATTTAGGAGCAAAAAATGCTGGTATGGATTTTATTCTTTATGATCCAGAAAATAAATACAACTATTTAGAATGTTTAAAAGTTGCTAATTATGATGAATTATTTAAAATGTTAATAAAATAAGGAAGAGCACAGGCTCTTCCTTATTTTATTAATCATAATTTAAATTGTTTAATAAGATCGCTTAATTCTTCACTTAAATTTTTCAATTCTTTTGAAGCTTTTGCTACCTTTTCAAAATCCTTATTTTGTTCCGCTATTTCATTTTTAAAGTTCAACACATCCTCCGATACACTTAATACTGCTTTATTTGCTGTATCTGTTGCTGCTGCTATTTCTTCTGTTGATGCTGTTTGTTCTTCTGCAGATGCTGCAGTATTATCAATCATCATAGAAATTTGATCTATTTTATCTGTAATACTTTCAAATTGTTCAGCTATTTCAAAAATCATTTGATTTGTTTCTGTTATGCTTGAAACTACATTTTCTGTTTCTTTATCTACTTCTTTTGCACTATCTTGTATTTTTCCAAGAATAACTGCTATTTCTTCTGTTGCCTTTTTACTTTCCTCAGCTAATTTTCTTATTTCATCTGCTACAACTGCAAACCCCTTTCCTGCTTCTCCTGCTCTTGCAGCTTCTATTGCAGCGTTTAATGCTAATAAATTTGTTTGTTCTGTTATTGAATTAATTGTTTCAACGATTTCTTGAATATTTGCTGTTTCATTAGCTAATGTTTTTACTGTTTTTGCATTTTCTTTAGCTCTTTCATTTACATCATTCATTTTATCTTTTACTTCTTCTACATTTTTTGTACCTTCTTTTGCCAAACGAGATGTTTCTGTTGTTTTTTCCATAACTTCTTGTGTAGATTTAGAAACACTTTGAGCAGCAGCTGCAATTTCTTCTACTCCTGCTGTAGTTTCTTCTAAAGAAGATGATGCATCCTGAATTTTGGCATTTATTTCTTCTATTTCAGTATAAATATGCTCATTCATACTAACACTTTTATTTATAGAAGAAGACACATTTTCTGATGTTTCAATAAGTGTTTCTGATGATTTCTTTACTTCCTCAACTAAAACCCTTAACGAATCTATAGTTTTGTTAATGATTGTTGCTAATTTACCTAATTCATTTTGAGTATTAATTTCTACTTTTACGTTTAACTCACCTTTACCAATTTTTTCCATATCCTTTGACATTATTGTTATTGGCTTTACTACTGAATTATTTACAAACATTAAACCTATTACAAATGCTGCTATAATAATTATAATACCTATTACAATAAAAATGGATATTTGTTTCCAAACTTTATTTTGTATTACAGCTTTTGGGATAGCTGTATATACTGTCCAACCTAATTCTGGCAATTTATAATAAAATGCTAACTTTGTTATTCCATTAAAAGTATAATCTATAACTCCTTGATTTGAGTTTGCGCGAGTAAAAAATTCCATATCACTTACATCTATTCCCCATTTTTCCGAATCTTCATGAATTAAAGTTATTCCATTTTCATTTATAATATATGGAACTTCTTCTTCAAACATTTTGTCTCCTAAAAAAGATTCAACTATTTGTTTAATAGATAAATCGATTCCTAAAACACCAGTTATTTGCCCTTTTTCATCTTTTATAGCTTTTGATACTGTTATTAATATAGCTCCAGAAGATGCATCTGCATAAGGTTCTGAAACAACTACTTGATCAGGTTTGGCCATTGCTGCTTTATACCATGGCCTTATTGTAGGATTATAATCTGATGGTAATTCGACATCTGGTTTCATAAGCATTGTTTTATCTTTTAACCCTATATAAACAGCCTCAAAATCTTCATAATTTCTTATTATATTTTCAAAATTTTTAAGCATCCATGTTCTTTCATCATATTTATTACTAAATGAGCCTTTAACATTAGCATCATTAGCCAACATGTTAACCATGTCAAATATCGGCTTAAAATATGTCTTTAAAATTCCTGCTCTATTTTGTGTAGACGCTTCTAAATGTCCAGTAATGTTGTTAAATGTTGCATTATAATTTTGATATGCACTTAAACCTGTAAAAATTATCATTGGCAAAAGTGAAATCAAAACAATAATTAAAATCATCTGACTTTTTAAAGTTTTCATATTTCCCCTCCTTTTTTTGAGTACCTAAAATTAAGTATACCACAAGTATAATAATTTACTTGCCTTTAAATGTTTTTACTATAAGAAGCAATATACAAATTTCTCATCCACTTTATATCTTCTTCAGAAAGTTTATGTCCTCCTCCCATTAATTCAACATTATAAGCTATATTAGCGCTTTTTTCTAATATTTCTGCAGCTATTAATGCTTCTTTTAAATTCCTACCTATCGACACAATACCATGATTTGCTAATAAAATGCCATAAACCCCTAATTTAAACTTTTTTACTGCTTCAATAGCAAGATCTAAAGTACCTGGTAATTTATATTCCGCAACAGGTATTTCACCACCTATTATTTGAGCTTGATCTTCTATATAACACGGTACAGGTTTTCTTAATGCTGAATAAATTGATGCATATAAACTATGGGTATGAACAACAGCGTTAATTTCTGGAAAATTTTTGTATACTTCTAAATGTAATGATTTTTCACTAGAAGGTTTTAATCCACCAATATGTTTTTCTGTTTTAAAATCTAATATAGATATATCTTCCTCTTTTAAAATATCATACGGAACACCAGATGGGGTTATATATATTTTATCTTTAAATCGAACACTTAAATTACCCCATGTACCCTTAATTAAACCTTTTTTCTCTAAATAAGAAATAGCTTTTATTATTTCGCTTTTCAAAATCTCACCTACCTATCATTGTAAGCTTTTATTGCTTCAGTTAAGATATGTGTTGCAAATTTTAATTTTTCACTTTCCAAAACATATGCTATTCTAATTTCTTGTTTTCCTGCACCAGCTGTTGCATAAAATCCTGTTAAAGGTGCTACCATAACTGTTGTGTTATCAATACTAAAATTTGTTAACATCCATTTAACAAATTCTTCGCTATCATCTATTGGTAATTTTACTGAAACATAGAAAGCTCCTTTTGGTTTTTCAAAAATTGCTCCTTCAATTTTAGATAATTCTTCATAAACTGCTAATCTTCTTTTATCATATTCTTTATAGACTTTTTCTATATATGATTTATCCATTTCTAACAGTCCAATAGTCCCTAACTGCGCAATCATAGGAGGGCATAATCTTGATTGTGCCATTTTCATTACTTGATTATATAGCTCTTTATTTTTTGTTGCAAAAACTCCAACTCTTGCACCACAAGCACTATATCTTTTTGAGATACTGTCAACTACCATTGTTCTATTGTACTCACCAAATTCCATTGCAGATATATGCTTTGTTCCATCAAAAGTAAATTCTCTATAAACTTCATCTGATATTATATATAAATCATGTTTTTTTGCAAAATCTATTATTCTCTTTAACTCCTCTTCAGAATAAACTGCTCCTGTAGGATTTGAAGGATTTGAAAAAATTATACCTTTTGTTTTATTTGATAATACTGATTCAAATTCTTCAATTGGAGGTACTGAATAGCCATTTTCCGGTAATGCTTTAACAGGTACCAATTTTACATTTATCATTTCAGCAAACCCCTTATAATTTGCATAAAATGGCTCTATAACTATTATTTCATCTCCCGGATCAGCTATAGCCCCTAAAGCAAAAATAATGGCTTCACTTCCACCATTTGTAACAATTATTTCTTCTGGATTAAATGGAACATTATTATCATTATAATATTTCGAAAATGCTTCTCTTAATTCTATTAACCCAGCAGAATGTGTGTATGATACAATTTCTGGTTTATGTTTTTCTATATAATCATAAAAAGCTTTTGGCGTCTCCAAATCTGGTTGTCCTATGTTTAAATGTAACACCTCTTTTCCAGACTTTTTAGCTTGTTCAGCATAAGGAATTAATTTTCTAATTGGTGAAGCTTGCATATTAAGAGCTCTTTTTGAAAATTCCATTTTGTTCCCTCCTAAAAATTTTTTTCGATATTTAATTTTACCATAAATGTTAAGAATTTTTTCATATTTATTTGTAATAATAATATGTGATAATAATTAAAATATGAAAAAATAGAGGTGATTGGGTGGATTTAGAATATTTAGAAAAATATGGTAAAATTATTGGGATAGATGAAGCTGGGAGAGGTCCTTTAGCTGGTCCAGTAGTAGTAGGAGCTGTTCTATTAGAAAAAAAAGAACAATTAAGATTATTAAATAAGGTTTCAAATGATTCAAAAAAAATGACTGAAAAACAAAGAAACGATGCTTTTAAGCTAATTACAGAAAATTTTAAATACTCTATAAGATTGTCTACTGCTGAAGAAATAGATTTATATAATATTTTTTCAGCAACAACGCTTGGCATTGAAAGAACTTTAAGTGATTTTGCTCTTTCTGATAAATACATAATTATTGATGGTAAAAACTTTAAATTAAAAATATCTAATTATGAATGTATAATAAAAGGTGATTCTAAATCAAAAATAATTGGAGCTGCATCTATTCTTGCTAAAGTTTATAGAGATAAAATAATGATAGAATTAGGTGAAAAATATCCTTTTTACAATTTTAAAAAACACAAAGGATATCCCACAAAAGAACATATTGAAAATATTAAAAAATATGGTATAAAATCATTCCATAGAATAACATTTAATCCTATAAAAAAGTTTTTATTAAATGATGAAATTAAATTTAATAAAGAAGATTTCAATTCTATGAGATTAATAAAAATAGGATTGTAGGGGGTATTATGAAAGAATTTGAAAATTTTCAAAAATTACTGGAAATAATGGATACATTGCGCTCAGAAAACGGATGTCCATGGGATAAGAAGCAAACACATGAATCTTTAAAACCATACGCTATTGAAGAAGCATATGAACTTGTTCACGCAATAGATAGTAAAGACACTAATTATTTTATTGAAGAATTGGGTGATTTGCTTTTACAGGTAATTTTTCATTCACAAATAGCAAAAGAAAATGGGGAATTTACTATTAATGAAGTTATAGAAAATCTTAACAACAAATTAATTCGACGCCACCCACACGTTTTTGAAAATAAAGGAAAATATTCATATGTACAATGGGAAAAATTAAAAGCACAGGAAAAAGGGAAAAAAGAATTTTCAAAAATTGGGGATTATAATCCCGGAATGCCACCATTAATGAATTTACGAAGATTAATAGAAAACGCTTTAGCTATTGATTATGATCCATATAAAAATTTTAATGTTATAGATTTGCTCATAGATGATTTGAAAAATCTAAAAAATGATAACTTAAATGAAAATTTTAATATCAACTTTTTAACTCATTTGATATATTTTTATGTTAAAAACAATATAAATGTTGATTCTCTAATTTCAAAAGCTGCAATAAATTTCATTAAAAATTATAAACATGGGGAGGATAAAAAATGAAAAAAATATTTTTATCGTTTTTAGCTTTATTGTTCATATTTACTTCTTTTGGTAATGTTGCATACAAAGATTTAGATAAAAACATTATTGCAATTATTAATGATGAAGTTTTGGAGTATGATTATTTTCAATCTCAGGCAAAAACTATAGAAATTTTAAGAAATTTAAACAATATTAATACTACATTTTATAAAATACTAGTTGGGAGTGTAGAAGGAAATCTTGTAATTCAAAAATATGAAAAATCTATTCTAGATAAACTGGCTGGAGAACTATTATTTATTCAATTTACTGAGAATAAGAACATTAATTTAAATAAAAAAAATTTATTCGATACTATAAAAAAACAAGTAGAAAATATTTTTAATTCTTCTAATCTTTCAGAAAATGATATATTATTATACTTAATCTCTAAAGGATTTGAAAATAAAGATCAATATATCTATAGTTTATATCATGAAAAGTTATATAAAAATACCGTATCTCAGATATATAACTATCTATTAAATCAAACCACTATAAGTGACGATGAAATAAAAAATGAATATGAAAAAAATAAACTGAAATATTATGAACCACAATCTGCCGATATAAAATTGATATTTTTTAAAACATCTGATGATGCTTCTTTAGCATATCAAAAAATTATTGATGGTTATTATATTTATGATGATATCTATAATACTAAAATTCAGTCAAATGAAGCCACTATGGTTAGAATAAACATAGAAAATGAAGATAATGAATTAATAAAAATTATTAAAAACTCATTCCCCGGTGCTATATTGAAACCTATGAAGTATAGCGATAACTATTATTCATTAATAAAGGTTGAAAAGAAAAATCCCAAACGACCATTAACATTAGAAGAAGCGAAGACAAAAATTATTGAAAACCTCAAAGATGAAAAAGCAAAGGTTTTATTTGATAAACTTATTGCTTCAGAATTCAAACAATTTAAGGAAAATTCAAATATTATTATAAATACTAAATACCTAAAAGGAGATGAAACAAATGGTAACTAAAGAACAAGTGATGGATGCATTGAAAAATGTTTATGATATGGAGATAGGATTTGATGTAGTATTTTTAGGTCTTATTTACAACGTTGATATAGATGAAGAAAATAACGTACATGTATTAATGACTCTAACAACTCCTATGTGCCCATTAGCTGGTTTTATAACCGAAGATGCAAAAAATAAAGTAGGTTCCATAGAGGGAGTTAAAAGTGTAAATGTTGAACTTACCTTTGATCCACCATGGGATCCTTCAAAGGCTTCAGATGAGGTAAGAACTATTTTAGGAATATGATTTTAAAAGATTTTATAAAAGAATATAGAAATACTATTAACAAAAAGGGGATTAATAGCCCCTTTTATTTTGTTGCAAAAATAATATCTGAAATAGAAAACATTTCTATTTCAGATATTTTAATAAAAAAAGATTATATTATTTCTGAAAACACACTAATTAAATTAAAAAAAATCATTATAAATGATTATCCTCTTGAGTATATAACAAATAAAGTAAAATTTTATGGACACGATTTTTATGTGGATGAAAGAGTATTAATCCCAAGAGTAGAAACGGAAGATTTAATAAAAATTGCTATTGATATTATTAAAGAAAAAAAATATAAGAATATTATGGATATTGGAACAGGAAGTGGAGTTATTCCAATAATATTAAAAAAGGAAATTCCAGATATAAATATATATGGAATAGATATATCGGAAGATGCCTTAGAAGTTGCTAAAATTAACGCTAATAAACATAACATAAATATAAATTTTTTTAAAAGTGATATATTTGATAATATTCCAAATAATATTCTTGAAAAAGTTGAATTTATTGTTTCTAATCCTCCTTATGTTGAAACACATTTTTTTGAAAAAAATCCATCTCTCAAATATGAGCCTAAAATAGCTTTAGATGCTGGGAATGATGGTCAAAATTTCTTTTATAATTTATCAACAAAATATCCAAAAATACTAAAATCCAAACATTTCTTATTTGAAACAACAGAATTTAATATTAATAAAACCATTTTCATACTTTCAAAATTTGGTAAATGCAAAGTTTATAAAGATTCATATGAAATTGAACGTTTTGTTGAAAAAATCAAATTTTAATAATAATCAAAATTCATTATATATA
>NZ_BAAHYY010000020.1:0-37590 GCF_054657315.1 Marinitoga arctica
TATTGCTTTTTATTCCATTTTGTGCTAACATTGAATTGGGCACTCCTTTCGTTGTTTTTTTGCTCAATTCAATGTTTCGACATTGAAATAGGGAGTGCCTATTTTTTTTCCTTACTTTTTGGGCAGGCTATTTATATTATATAGGAGGTGGAAAAATATGTTTGAAGTAAAAAAAATAAAAAAAATTGGGTTAATTGGTGCTACAACAAATAAATCTAAATTTGGGTATAAAATTTTAAAGGATTTACTTTCAAAAGGATATGAAATTTATCCAGTAACACCAAATTATGATGAAATTGAAGGTATAAAAACATATAAATCAGTTAAAGAATTACCAAAGGTTGATATTTTAAATTTTGTTGTTCCACCTAAAATTGGATTAAAAGTTACACAAGAGGCCTATAAGAATGGATTTAAGAAATTTTGGTATCAACCTGGTGCAGAATCAGAAGAAATAAAGGAATATTTAGAGTCATTAAATGATCCAGAAGTGGAATATTTATTTTATAAATGTATAATGGTAGAAACAATGTAAAGCCCTTAGGGGCTTTCTTTATAATATAGGGGGAAGTTTTGTGTCAGATATAATGAAATTTACAGCGATTTTTGCATCAGCTACAATGATAAGTAGATTTTTAGGATTATTTAGAGATGTTTTGTTTGCTTTTTATTTTGGAAGAAGTGGTGAATATGATGCATATATAATAGCAATATTATTACCATTTTTTTTGAGGCGCATATTTGCAGAAGGCGCCTTCTCTACAGTTTTTATACCTTTATATACAAGAAAAAAAGGTAAAGAAGCTGATCTTTTTGCAAGTACAGCAATTAATATGTTGATAATAATAACAGTTATTATATATATTTTTGTATTTTTCTTTTCACCTATATTCGCTAAAATATTAGGTAGTGGATTAGATAAAGAATATTTGCTTTTATCTTCAAAATTAATGAAAATAACATTCCCTTTTATAACATTTATATCAATATGGTCTATTTTCTCTGGAATACTTTATCATGAGAATAATTTCTTTATTTCAGCTGTTTCACCTGCACTTACGAATATTTTTACTATTTTAGGAATAATTTTTTCATATGTTTTTTCAATAAAAATATATGGCCCAACCATAGGTTTTTTATTAGGTGGTTTTTTTCAAATGATCACATTATTAATATATTTAAATAAAAAAGGGTATTTCCATTATTATTTTTCAGTAAAAAAAGATTATGTAAAAGAAATAATGGGAATGTTTATTCCTGCTTTTTTTGGTGTTGCAATATCCCATATAAATAGTATAGTAGATACAAACGTAGCTTCATGGACAGGGGAAGGTGGAGTTTCAACAATACAATATGCTTTAAGGTTATATCAATTGCCGCTGGCAATTTTTTCTGTTAGTATAGCAAATGTTGTTTTACCAAGATTATCAAAATTATCATTAAAAAATGAAAAAGAACAGTTTATTAAAGAATTTAAGAATTCTATATTAATTTCACTTTTTTTAACAATACCAGCTTCTTCTGGATTAATTGTTTTAAGCAAAGAAATCATAAAATTAATTTATCAACGAGGAAGTTTTACAGAAAATGATACGTTAATTACAGCGTTCACATTAACAACTTATTCCATAGGTATTATATTTTATTCTATTCATGGAATATTAGTTAGAAATTACTATTCAAAACTAAATACGAAAAAACCAACAAAAATATCGTTTATAATGGTTTTTATAAATATCATTCTGGATATTTTACTTGGAAAGTTTATTGGTGTAGCTGGAATAGGTTTAGCAACTAGTATTTCAGGCTTTGTAGGTATGATTATTTTAGGTTGGGAATTTTTTTATCATTTTAATAGAAGTGATTTTTTAGAATTAATTAAAATATCCATCTCATCTTTTATAATGATATTTATTATATATATTTTAAAGATTCAATATAAATCAAATTTATATACGTTATTTTTAGTTTTTGTTGGAGGATTAACATATTTAATATTTGCATATATTTTAAAAGTAAAATATTTAAAAAACGTATTAAATATAATAAAAAAATAAAAATGATAATTACTAAATATATGTATAGTATAGCATAATTTAAAGGATATGTGGTATAATAATATAAAAAAGGAAAATATATTAGGGGGCTTGAATATGGATGTTATGACAGTTACTTTAAATCCATCTCTTGATAGAGAAATAATAGTAGAAAATTTTCAAATAGGACATATGTTTAGGATATCAAATCCGTATAATGCTGTAATGGAACCAGGAGGAAAAGGTGTCAATGTTTCAAGAATGCTTAGTAAACTTGGAATAGAAAGTATGGCTTTAGGTTTCTTAGGTGGGTTTATGGGAAGAGTATTTCTAGAAAAACTTTTAGAAGATAGAAATATTACATCAAATTTTATTTTTGTAGAACAAGAAACACGTGAAAATATTGCTATTTTGGATTTATCTCGTCATACTATCACTCAAATTAATTCCAGTGGTCCAATTTTAAGCGAAGCTGATATAGAACATTTTATGCAAAGATATGAAAATGCGTTATCTTTAGTAGAACATGTATTAATTTCAGGTAGCGTTCCTCCAAATACTCCTAAAGATATATATGCAAAAATGTTTTCCTTAGCTAAAGAAAAAGGCCTTACCACTTATATGGAAGGAAATGGTGACCCATTTAATGAAGCAATAAAAAATGCTTGTCCAGATGTAGTTAGAGTTGATTTAAGAAAGGAAAAGAAATATTTTAATAAAGAATTAAAAGAATTAGAAGATTATATTTATGCTGCAGAAGATATAATAAAAAGTGGAGCAAAATTAGCTATTTTAAGTTATCATGTTGAAGGAGATATTATTGCCAATAATGAAGGGATATGGTTATTTAATTTACATGAAAATGTAGATAGGTCACATCTTTTTGGAGTTGGAGATTCTTTCATGACTGGTATATTATATTATATACTAAATAATGGATATAATTATTTTGAAGCTGCAAAATTTGGTATGGCTACAGCTATTGCAAAAGTTCATCATGTTGAAAAATATATAGAAAATATAGATGAAATAAAACAATACTTCAATTATTTCGAAATAAAGAAGGTGAAATGATGCGAGTAGAAGATATAATGCTAAAAGATGTAACTTCTTTAGCAGTTGATGTTACTATAGAAAGGTTTATAAAATTGTGTGAGAGGCAAGGCTATTCCGCTTTGCCTGTTGTAGATAGTGAATTTCACCTTGTAGGATTATTAAGTGAATCTATGGTTATAAAAGCATCAATACCAGGATATCTTTCATTAATGCAGTCAACATCATTTATACCTGATTCTCAACAATTTATTAAAGGATTGAGTAATATATTGCATAAACCCGTATCCGAAATAATGGATAAAAACCCTACTAAAGTATATTATGATGATACAGCATTACATGTTGCTGATGTAATAATAAAAAATAGTTTGAAAATTGTGCCTGTTGTTGATTATGATAATAGATTAGTTGGTATAGTAAGAAGAATTAAATTATTAAGTCTTACAGCAAAAGGAATTTTGAAGGGATAGTGATAATGAAAAGAGTAAATATAATAACGTTCGGATGTAAATTAAATCAAGCTGAGAGTGAGTTTATTGGAGAAAAATTAGAAAAATTAAATTTTAAAGTATTTTATGATCAAAAAAATGGTAATAGTGATTACGTTTTAATAAATTCTTGTACAGTAACTTCTGAAGCCGAAAGAAAAATTAAGCAATTAATACGTAGTATAAAAAGATCAGATAAAGATAAAAAAGTTATTGTAGTTGGTTGCTATTCGCACACAAATTTTGATGAAATCCAAAATGCAGGAGCTGATTTAATACTTGGAAATCTTGAAAAAAAATATATAGAAAAATACATTGAAAAAATAGGAATATATGTAGATAAATTATATTGGAAAAAAGATGAAGAGAAAGTTTTTATACCTTCTAGGCCATATAGCACATATTCAAGATATTTTCTTCCAATAGAAGAAGGATGTCTTGAGTTTTGTACATATTGTAGAATAATTTTTGCACGAGGAAATAAAATTAGAAGTGTAAAGAAAGAAAATATATTTGATAGTATAGATAAAATATATCATCAAGGGATAAAAGAAATAGTTTTTACAGGTATAAATTTAACTTATTATGGTTATGGAACTGAATATAATTTGAAAAATTTAATATATGATTTAAACAAAAAATATAATAATCAAGAAATAAGATTTAGAATAAGTTCTTTATATCCAGATTTTATTGATAAAGAATTTATAAAACTTTTAAATGATAGTCCTGTTTTTGAAAAACACATACACTTATCTCTGCAACATGTTTCGACTGAGATATTAAAAAATATGGGAAGGAAATATACAGAGAATTATTTGTATAAATTATTTGATGATATATATGCTATTAATTCAAAATTTTCAATATCAGCTGATTTAATAGTAGGTTTTCCTGGCGAAAAAGAATCAGACTTTAATAAATTAATTAATTTTCTTCATCAGTATAATTTTTCTAGGATACATGCGTTTAGATATTCAAGCAGACCTAATACTAAAGCAGCTAGAATGAAAAATCAGATTCCAGGAAACATTAAAAAACAAAGAATGAAGGAATTAAAAAAATATATTGAAATTTCAACTTTAAAATATTTGGATTCGTTGAAAAATGAAAATGTTAAAGTTTTAATAGAAAAAGTTAATAAAGGAAATAGCTTTGGTTATGATGAATATTATATTTATCATAAAATAAATGGAGATTTACAAAATAATACTTTTTATAATGCGAGAATAAAAAATATAGATAACACTGGAGTGATTTCTGATGTTTTATAATTCAAAAAACTGGATAGAAAAAATTAAATATGAAAATGAAGATTTTGATCTTTTTGATGGCTATTCAACTTACGAAACGTTAAGAACATATAATAAAAATATTTTTGCACTAAAATTTCATTATGAAAGATTAAAAAAATCTACGATATTTCTTGGTCTTGAAGTTCCAGAATACGACTTTTTAAGAAATAAAATAGAAGAAGGAATAAAAAAATTTAATTGTGGATATGATGTAAAAATTAGAATTTTAATAAATAAATATACATCAAAGAATAGAACATTTTATGCGTTTATCGAACCAATTATTGAAAAAGATGATTTGAAAGAATCTGGAGTAGTATTAGCCATCTCAAGAGAAAGAAAACCTAAAAATCCAGTAATCCCATATTATGTAAAAACTTCTTTGAATGGATATAGTATGTATTTAAGACAAAAGTATAGTGCATATTATGATGCTATAGTTTTAAATGAATTTGGATATATTACTGAGGGAACAAAATCCAATATATTTATTGTTACGGCTGGTGTTATAATAACACCTCCAATTTCCTCTGGTATTTTACCTGGTATAACAAGAAAGGTTGTTTTAGATTTAGTAGAGAGCTTTAATATGGATTTTGAAGAAAGAAATATTGAAGTGTGGGAAATGTTATCTGCAGATGAAATTTTTCTAACTCATACGAGTATAGGAATTGTTCCAGTTAGAAGAATAGTTCCTAATTTTACTTTTAATGCACCGGGGATAACTACAGAAACTCTTATGAATTATTGGAATGATTTTATTATAAATAATAATATTTATTGGGAATGAAATGAAAGATTTAAATGATATTTTTAAAGAAATAAGTAAAAGTAATAATGTCTTAAAAAAAATTTTGATGATAAAAGATTTAGAGGAAATAATAAAAAACACTTTTAATAAATATGGTTTAACCTCAGTGGAGGTGGTAAATATAGACTTAAAAACCTCCACACTTTTTTTGTATGTTGAAAATAATTATATTAAACAAGAAATTCTTTTTAAAAAAAATATGATTCTAAAAGAAATTAATTCTAATATTCAATATGACAAGATAAAAAACATTAAATTTGCTGGAGGTGTAAAAAAATGAGTCAATATTCACAAGAAAATATCAAGGTCTTAAAAGGATTAGAACCAGTTAGAAAAAGACCAGGTATGTACATAGGATCTATAGGGAAACCAGGGTTGAACCACTTGGTATATGAAATAGTTGATAATAGTGTTGATGAATATATGAGCGGTTTTTGTACTAAAATAACAGTTAAAATAAATGCGGATAATTCAATAGAAGTAATTGACAATGGTAGAGGAATTCCTGTTGGTCCTCATCCGACTGAAAAAAAAGATACTTTGGAAGTTGTATTTACAACATTACATGCTGGAGGAAAGTTTGATAATGCTACTTACAAAATTAGTGGAGGTTTACATGGAGTAGGGGCTTCTGTTGTAAATGCATTATCAGAATATTTAGAAGTTTGGGTGCATAGAAATGGAAAAATATATCATCAAAAATATTCTAGAGGAAATAAAGTAACTGAAGTAGAAATATTAAGTGATACAAATAAAACAGGAACTCATATAAAATTTAAACCGGATTTTGAAATTTTCGAAAATGGAGATATAGAAGTTGAAGGACAAATAGTAGAAAATAGATTAAGAGAATTAGCTTTTCTAAACCCTGGATTAGAAATTGTATTTATTGACGAAAAAAGAAATAAAAAAAGTGTATTTAAATTTGAAAAAGGAATTTCAGAATTTTTAGATTTTTTGGTAAAAAAGAATAAAAAAATTCCTATTCATGAGAATCCAATATATGGAAAAGGTTCAGTCAAAAATCCTAGGGGGAAAAACTTTTCAGATATAATTGTAGAATTTTCTATAATGTATACAAGAAATGATTATCCTCATATATATAGTTATGTAAACAATATTAGAACTATTGAAGGAGGAGAACATGAATCTGCATTTAAAACTACTTTAACAAGATTAATGAATGATTATGCAAGAAAAACGGGTGTATTAAAAGAAAAGGAAGAAAATTTTACTGGAGAAGATGTAAGAGAAGGAATAATAGGAATTTTAAGTATAAAGCTTCCAGATCCTGTTTTTGAAGGTCAAACAAAAGCCAAATTAGGAAGTAAAGAAGTTAGGGTTGCTGTAAATGAAGTTTTAAGTGAATATTTAATTAAATTTTTAGATTCTCATCCTAAAGATACAAAAATGATTTTTGAAAGAATAAAACAAGCTGCAAGAGCTCGTATTAATGCAAAAAAAGCAAGAGATAAAGTCAAAAGAAAATCTATTTTTGAGAACTCACCATTACCTGGTAAATTAGCTGATTGTTCATCAACAAATCTTGATGAAACAGAATTATTCATAGTTGAGGGTAATTCAGCCGGTGGTAATGCTAAATCTGCTAGAGATAGAAATTTCCAAGCAATTTTACCTTTAAGAGGAAAAATAATTAATGTTGAAAAACATGACATAGAGAGATTAATGAAGAATGAACAGGTTTCAAACATTATCTCTGCAATTGGAACAGGTATTGGAGATAACTTTAATATAAAAAAATTAAGATATGGAAAGATTATTATTATGACTGATGCTGATGTTGATGGAGCACATATAAGAACATTATTACTAGCATTATTCTTTAGATTTATGCCAGAATTGATAAAAGAAGGAAGAATTTATGCTGCTCAACCTCCACTATATAAATTTAAATCTGGGAAATTTGAAACTTATTTATATAGTGATGAAGAATTAGAAAAACTTAAAAAAGAATATCCTAAATATGTTCTCCAGAGATACAAAGGTCTTGGTGAAATGAATGCTGATCAACTCTGGGATACTACCATGGATCCTGAAAAAAGAAAATTAATACAAATAAGAATAGAAGATATCATAGAAACGGAAGAAATTATCGAAATTTTGATGGGGAATGATCCATCTTCAAGAAGAGAATTTATAGAAGAACATGCTTTAAAGGTTAAGGAGTTAGATATTTAAGATGAATGCATGGCGTTCGTTGTTGCTATTAATAATAATGATGTATGTATTTATAATTTTATTTATATTTATGCAATTTTTCGTTACAAAAAACAAACAATTGAGCAATTTTTCTGTAATACAACAGCCTATATGTGTGGTAGAATTGAATAGAAGATATTTACTTTTAAATAAAAATGAATTTATTTTTAAAATTTCTGATGTACCTATTGTAGGGTACCCGCTTATAAATTTTGATGATTATTTTAAATACAGAAATGAATTATCAAGATTGACATTAAATCAATTAAATTATATATCAAAAATTGATTTTGAAAAGAAGATTGTATATATAAATGTGGGATATAAAATATTTTATAATTCATTTCAAGATTTAATAAATAATTTTGAAAAAATTTTAATTAAATTAGGTAAATATGATCCGGGGAATTATCGTCTCCTTATGGGCGGTAGTCTAATTAGTATAAACTAGGAGGGGTAAAATGGCCAAAAAGGTTATATATGCAATTGATGTAGGGAATTATTTTATTAAAGGAATTGCATTAGAGGAAAATAGAGGAAATTATAATATTATTTCAAAAGCTTTAGAAAGAGCTGAAGGTATAGTTAAAGGCCAAATTCAAGATGTTAAAGCACTAAGAAGAAAAATAGAAAATCTAATCTATACTTTAGAAGGTGATAATAATAAAGCTAAGGAAATTGAAATAATTTTATCATATGCCACTAACGAATTAAGAATTTCTAGAGAAAGTTATACTCTCGAATTTTCTGAATCTAAAGAAATAACAGAAGGTGATCTCGAAAAAATAAAAGCAAATATTCAGCAAAAATATTCAGAATTAAATAAAGAAGTTTTAGACATAAAATTTGTAAATTTTGAAGTTGATGACAAAAAAGTTAAAAATCCTGTAGCCTTTGTTGCGAATCAAAGCTTAAATGCAATTATAAATGTTGTTTGGGTGCCAGAAAATTCATTTGCTCCAATAAGGAACACAATAAAAAATCTTATTGAAGGTGAAATACCTATTTTTGATTCAACATTGGCCGCAGCTTATGGAGTTACAAATACATCTGATAGAAATTTAGGTGTTGGTATAATAGATTTAGGGCATTCAAAAGCAAGAATGCTTATTTTCAAAGATGGAATTCCTAAATTTTATTTAGATTTTGAAGTTGGAATGGAATATGTTTTAAAAGATATAATGCATGTTTTAAGGACATCAGAAAGCGAAGCTTTAAGATTATTAGAAGAACAAGCAGTATGTCTACAAGATACAAAAGCTGTAAAGAAAGTTGATTACAAGAGTTTAGTAGGTGATCATTATGAATATACAACTCAAAATTTATTAAATAAAATAGTATTTGCAAGAACTAGAGAAATAATAAATAAGCTAAATAGTGATTTAGCTAAACTAGAATATGAAAATACTTTAGAAATTGCTGGAGGGCTACAAGCTGGAATAATACATACTGGTGGTGGAGCAAGAATAAAAAATATAGAAAAAACAATTTCTGATTTTATGGGATCTCAAACAAGATTAGGTATATCGTCTAACAATTCAGGAAACTTTTACATAGAAAATGCAGATGAATTGTATAAAGATCCATTATTTTCTCCATTAATAGGGACTATTAATTTATATTTTAGCGGTACAAATATACCAAAATTATATATAGAAGACTCTAATGAGTATAATGAAAATAATTATATAGAGGAAAAAACAGAAAAAAGGAGAGGATTTTTTTCTAAGTTAGGAAAAATCCTTTTGGGAGGTAATGAAGATGCCATTTAATTTACCTATAGAAGATGAACCCAAAGAAATGTTTCATAAAAGGCCGAAATATGTAATTAAAGTAATAGGTGTAGGGGGAGCAGGTAATAATGCCATTGAAAGAATGGTAAGATTAGGTATTTCAGATGTTGATTTAATAGCAGCAAATACAGATGTTCAAGTTTTAGAATCAAGTAGTGCAAAATTTAAACTGCAACTTGGAAAAGAATTAACTAGAGGTTTAGGAGCAGGTGGAAATCCTGAAAAAGGTGAAAAAGCTGCAGAAGAAAGCGTTGATGAAATAAGAGAAACTATTCAAGGAACAGATTTGTTATTTATTACTGCAGGATTTGGTGGGGGAACAGGTACTGGTGCATCTCCTGTAATTGCTAGAATAGCTAGAGAATTAGGAATATTGACAGTTGCAGTAGTTACTATACCATTTCATTTTGAAGGATCTACTAAACAAAAAATTGCAAATAGTGGGTTAAATAAATTAAAACCATATGTAGATACCTTAATAAAAATATCAAATGATAAACTTCTTGAAGATAATGATGATATACCTATAAGACAAGCTTTTGCAAAGGCCGATGATATATTATATCAAGGAATTACTGGAATATCTGATTTAATTACAAAAAAAGGTTTAGTTAATACAGATTTTGCAGATGTTGAATCTGTTCTAAAAAGAAGAGGTTCTGCTATGCTTGGTATAGGTTGGGGAAAAGGTTCGAATAAAGCAGAAGAGGCTGCAAAAAATGCTTTAAATTCCAAATTTCTTGAAAATTCTGTTCAAAATGCAACTGCTGCTTTAGTAAATGTATCAGGTAAAAACCCAACATTAAAAGATTTAAAGATAGTAACTTCTATTCTTCATTCATATTCTACAGATGAAGTAAATTTAAAATATGGAATTACAGAAGTAGAAGATATGCAACCAGACGAATTAAAAGTTACTATAGTTGCTGCAGGATATAACAAAATATTAAATGAATTTGATGGTGAAAACATATATGAAATTCCTGCTATATACAGATTATTTGGAAATAATGTGTTAAATGAAGAAAAAATTAAATTAGAAAAATATTTAGAAGCACAGCAGGGAGATTATGAAGAATAATTTAGAAAATATAGCCGCTCATCAATTATATACAAATAAACCAAGTGAAAATAAAATACTTGATAAATCATATAATTCAACGATACTTTTTGAAAAGATATATCTTTTCTTTTAGAAAAAAAAATTACAGATTTACATTTTTCAATAACAAAAAACACAGGTATTGTTTCTTACAGATTTAATACAATTTTAAAAACGTTAGAAAAAATACCCAAAAATGTATATAATAAGATTATCACTAAAATTCAAATATTATCGGGAATAGATATTATTAATGACAAGGATCCGTCAGATGGGTCCTTTACTTTTTATAATCAAAGATTTAGAGTTTCAATGATAAAAAATTTTGAAGGGATAAATTGTGTTATAAGAAAATTGAAAAATATATCAGATTTAACTTTGGATAAATTAAATTATTCTGATACCTTTATTAATTATATAGAGAAAATAAAATCATTAAAAAATGGACTTATACTATTTTCTGGACCAACTGGTAGTGGAAAATCTACTGCATTAGCTTTCATATTAATCACAATATTAAAAGATTTTCCAAAAAAGGTCATAACATTAGAAAATCCTTTAGAATATAAAATACCTGGAGCTCAACAAATAGAAATACAAAATGATTCTGAAAAAACAACAATATTAAAAAATATATTAAGACATGATCCAGATGTCTTGATGACAGGTGAAATAAGAACAGAGGAAGTTGCAAGATTAACTATAGAATCAGCAATGACTGGTCATTTAGTGTTTTCTACTATTCATGCAGATAATGTTTTTAATGTTATTCATAGATTAAAAGGGAATGGAGTTAAATTAAATGATATACTAAATTCGGTTAAAATCATTTTCAATCAAAATTTTGTAAAGGTTCTTTGCAGTTGTTATGTTGATGAAAATAAAAAAGGTTGTGAAAGATGTTATAATACTGGATATATCTCAATAATACCTGTTTTTGAAATATTAGAGATAAATGAATATACTAAAGATCTTTTGAAAAAGAATGACATAACAAATATAAAAAATTCACAATTTTATATTTCTCCTAAAAAAGAAATAAACCAATTATATGTTAGAGGATCTATTTCATCAAATGAATATAAAACTTTTATAAATACAGAATGAGGTGATATTATGAAATATCATAGTAAAACACCTGAAGAATGGGAAAAATATGATAAAGAAAAAGAGAAAAAAGATATTATAAAAAAAATGCATAAAAAAAGACGCAGGACAAATAATTTAATAATAATTATGATATCTTCTTTTGCAATAGTTATAATAATGTTATCTAAATATTACTTTCCTAGGTACAAATTTTCTGAATTTCTTCTTGTAAATGGGATTTCATTTTCCCTTATGAGCAATAGTGAATATACATATCCAGATAATTTGGATATTAATGTAAATATGTATAATACAAAAAATAAAGTTGAATCAATAAAAATAGATTCTTTTAAGTTTAATATGTATAAAATCACTGATAATTCTAGTAAAACATTTTATACTTTTGAATATCCTGAAATAATTAATTATGATTTAATTCCTTTAGAAAATAAAAAAATATTCGATTTGAAAAATATTAATCCCATGTCTAAAATACCAAATGGTAAATACATTATTGAAACTAATTTTAATTATAATGGGAAAAAAATAAAATTAAAAAAGGAAATTAATTATATACACACCATTAAATACAATATATATTTAAATAAAGATTTTTATTTAGATAATGAATATCCGAAATTATATATTGAAGTGAAAAATTATTCTGAAAATACAAAAAATATAAATGTTATGGGAAAAATAGAAATATATACTCAGAAAAGAAAACTCGTAAAAGAGATTAAGGTGAATTTGGGATATGCAACTTTAAAATCATTAGAAAAAGAGATATATGAAGTAAATATTCCCCCATTAAAAAAAGGTAATTATGAACTTTATTTTGTAAGTGAAAGTTTAAATCAAGCAGTATATATTCTATTACCTATTTCTAATATTATTGAGAAAAAATTAAGTAAGGTTACATTAAGTATAGATACATACTTATTTTATCCTATAAATGAATTATTCAGAGGTGTTTTTTACATAAATAATAATGATTTTAAAAAAGAAAGATATATTCAAATCGAAGGATATTATATTAGATTATTGAATATGGAAAATAATACGATAATATTTAATTATGAAAATAATGATAAGAGAAGAATTTTTATTAATGCTGGAGGTAAAAAACTTATTCATATTATTTCGGATGAACCTCCAATACAATTATCAATTCCTGGAAATTACCAATTAATATTTGGTGTAAAATCTAATGAAAATACTATTGAAAGAAAAATGGATTTATATGTTGGAATTTCGCAATAAGGATGTGAATTAGATTTGTACGGTTATATTTCACTATATTTCAAACCAAATGAAAAAGAAAAGATTAATTATGTTAGTCATTATTGTTCTATGTGCCATTCTTTGAAAAAAGAATTTGGTAATTTTTATAGAATGTTTATTGTAAGAGAAGTATCCTTTTTTTCAATAATGAAAATAAAATTTGATGAAAAGAAATTAAAAAAAATAAAATGTCCGTGGGTGGGATTTAAAGAAAAATATATTTATCAAGATTTGACGCAATTTGAAGAATTTTCCTTTTTGAATATGCTTATAATTTATGGAAAAGTCTATGATAAATTACATGATTCAAATTTGAAAAGATTAGGCTTATTTTTAAATAATTTAAGAAAAAGATTAATTGATTATTATGGTAAAGAATTTATATTAAAATATGAAAATATATTAAATATGCAATTTAATATAGAAAAAGAAAATTTGGAATTAGAAAAATATATAGAGCCATCTATAGATATAATTAAATTATTAATAGATAGGCATAAATTAGAATTGCCAGAAGAATTTAGTATTTATGTAGCAACATTAACATATCTTTTTGATGCTTTATACGATTTTGAAAAAGATTTAAAAAGAAAAAATTTTAATCCAATAAAAACAGTATATGGAATAAATAAATTATCAGATTTATCTTGTGAAAATATAGAATATATTGATTTTATGATAGATTATTCCATAAAAAAAATATTAGATATATTTGATCAATCAAATATAAATAATAAGCATTTTGTAAAAAAAATATTTTCATTTAGCGCAATGTACCATAAATCAAAATTAGTGGAATTATTTTCTTTGAAAAAAGTAAATAAAAAAGAAAAAAACAAAGCCAATATTTATTTAAAAGTATAGATAACTATAATAATAAAATTATCTAAATAATAAATTTTATATAAGAATTTATTATTTATTTTTTTAGGGGGGGAAATGAAAAAAATAATAATTTTTATATTTTTACTATTTACATTTATTGGTATTTCTAAATTGATAATAACTCAAGAGAATATAATTGCTGAAAAAAGATATAAAAAATTTAATGAATATAATGTTTTTTTTAAAATAGCCTCAAAATGGGCTGTTATCCCTGGATTAAAAGAAAATCTAGTACCTCAAGGATTAGCTTATTATCCTAAAAAAAATTGGTTTATAATTTCATTTTATAGAATAAATAGCATGCCAAGTGTATTAGCAATTATTGATGCTAATAACGGAATTTTAATTAAAGCTATTGAAATTTATAATTTAAATGGAACACCATATAAAGGACATGCAGGTGGAATTGCTATAAGTGAAAATAATCTTTGGATTTCGTCAAACTCATATCTCTGGAGAATTCCTTTAAATGATATAATAAATTCAGAAAATGGATCAAAAGTTAAAATTATTGATGGTTTTAATACGGGTACAAGAGCATCATTTGTAGAATATAATAATGGTGTATTATGGGCTGGGGAATTTTATCATAAAGGAAATTATACAACAGATATTTCTCATCATTTAGTTTCAAACAATGGAACTAAACATTATGCATGGATAGCAGGATTTAAACTTAATCCCAAAACTGATAATGTTACAAAAAATACTCCAATAATTCCTGATATGATTCTTTCAATACCAGATATAGTTCAAGATATAGAATTTATTGAAAATAAAAAAATTATCTTGAGTCGATCATATGGAAGAAATAATGATTCATTATTGCAAATATATTCATATGTATTAAATCAATCTCCTGATACAACAATTCAATTATTTAAAAAAAAGGTTCCTGTATGGTTTCTTAATAAAATGAATCTTGAAACAGAAATTGTCATTTTACCAATGTCTGAAGGAATAACAAAAAAAGATAATTCACTTTATATACTTTTTGAATCGTCTGCTAGTAAATATCGTTTCACTACAAAGTATCCTACTGATTTTATATGGGATATAAAAATAGAATCTTTAAATACTTATAAATCAAAAAATAAAAAATGAGGCCAGTTAGCCTCATTTTTTTGAAATAGAATATAAACAATAAAAAGCTATTTGTTTAATGGATATAATGAATCAATATAAATTTGTCTAACAATTTCTTTAGACGCTTTTATAGGGGATAGACTTAATAATAAATCTAGAGATGGCGTATTAAAAGCTAGGCCTACTAATTTATCGATGTCGCTCTCTTTAAATCCTTCATCAACAAGTTTTTGTGTAACCCCAATATTGAATAACCATTTTTCAATACCTTTTGCAGCATATTCAGCTTCTCCAGGAACACCTTTTAAATTTGGAACAATAGAACTGTAAATTTCTGCAAGAACCCCTGACTGTGCAGGATATATAGCTTTTACAACTGCAGGCAAAAGCATAGCTAAGCCTAATCCATGAGGTAAATATGGTTTAATTCCACTTAAAGGATGTTCTAAAGCGTGTGTAAAGTGTAATAATCCATTATCAAATGAAATACCTGCTATAGTTGAGGCATAAAGTAAGAAATATCTTGCTCTTAAATCATTAGGTTTTGCTTGAGCTTGAGGTAAATATTTTGAAACTAATCTAATTGTTTCTTTGGCTAAAAGTATTGAATATGGTGAAGCGACTAAAGTAGTTGCTGCTTCTGTAACGTGATTAATAGCATCAATTGCTGTAAATGTTGTTTGAGTCCAAGGTAATGATTTCGTAATTTCTGGATCATCAATTGCAAATACTGGATAAATACTATCATACGCTATAGCGGGTTTAAAACCTTTTTCTTTAATGGTTGCAACAGCAAATCTGTCAACTTCAGTGCCTGTTCCATGAGTAGTATTTATAGCGATTATAGGTAATGCTTCTTCAGGAACAAATTTTAATTCATATAAATCTGAACCTGTATAATTTCTATATTTTTCATGTAATAATACAGCTACACCTTTTGCAGTATCAATATGACTTCCTCCACCAATACCTATAACTGCTTTTGCACCAAAATCTAATCCCATCTTTTTTGCTTCATCAATCATTTTAACATTCGGATTTGGTTTTACACCATAATATACAATATATGAAATACCTGCATCATCAAAAAATTTTTCTATTTTTTCTTTAATACCCGTCACATTATAAACCACCTCATCAGTTAATACAATAACCTTTTTTATATTCTTTTTGTTTAAAAATTCACAAATCTCCTTAAATTTATTTATAGCACTTATTCCAAAGTATGCTGTTGTTTTGCTTCGCAATTCAAAAACATTATAAATATTTACGTAATTTTCCCATGTGCCATTTATTAACATATTTCCACCTCCATAAATTTGCTAATCATTAAAAGTTTTATTTATTACACAATAATAAATTTTTATCATTTTTTGTCCATATAAAGTTAAATAATTCACAAATAAACAATATTTTAAATGGTTAATATGAATATTGATATTTATTTCACATTTATTCTAACAAGAAATTATTACAAAAACTTTTCTATCTTTTTAAATATTGAGAATATTTTCACAAATAATTCATAAAATATGAAATAAAACATCTCTTACCCTAAAATAACAAAAAGCCCAGCTTTTGCTGGACTTTGTATTGTTGGCTCCGGCGGAGGGATTCGAACCCCCAGCCTAGTGGTTAACAGCCACCCGCTCTACCGTTGAGCTACGCCGGAATTATTCCAAAATTAATTATAACATAAGTTTCAAAAGAAATCAAGAAACTTTTTTGCTACAAATATTAAATATTGTTTTATTTTACATAAATAACTTTTGATATTTCAAGCCATCTAATTCTTTTTTCCTTTACAGAATAAATAAAATGAGCATAACCTATTCTATCCGCATGATATAATCCAGAAATTCCTATTACTCCTTTTAATTCATAAACACCATCATTCCCAAAATCGAATGGTTCTAATTCTCCTACACCATCAATAAATAATTCTTTTATCTTACCTACATATTGACCATATTTATTATATGCTTTCATTTGTATGTATTCTTCTTTTCTATCAGATAAGTCAAGGTATGTGTAAGCATCTTCGTATTTTACTAATGCTTTAAAACCATCCATAAATGATGTTTTTAAATCTAAAAATTTACTATCAGAATTTAATAATTCACCATTTATGTATGAATAAATATAATAATAAATAAAATTCCCACTTCCACCAGAATACCCTTTTATAAAAACATCTAAGTTTTTATCACCATCAAAATCTTTAAATTCTATCTTTGGTTCATATGCTCCAAAATTTAATTCTATAGTTGTTGAATCATTTCCGATTATCTTTAATTTGAGATTATCTATAAATATGGAACTAATATAATCGCCTTCTAATATAACTTTTTCCTTAACTTTATCGTTATTTAGATCAATTTCTTTTTGTTCAATGACATTAGAAAAATTCAATAAAGGTATTAATATTATTAGTATAAATATGAATTTTTTCATATTTTCACCTCCAAAAAATAATTTATTTATAATAAAAATATTCATAAATTTCTTTTGATAAATGTTCCTGTTTGTGCCAGTATCCAGCTAATTTTTCGTTTCTTGAGAGATCACCTAATTTTTTATAATATTTTTTATTTAATTTTCCAGGACCAACATTAAATAATGGCGTCCCAGGCAACGGCATAAATGTATGTGAATGTATAACAGCATTATATTTTTTAATAATTTTATCCATAAAGTCAAAAGTTTTTTTAATATCTTCATCTGTTTCAAAAGGAAATCCAAATATAAAATCAACATAAGGTATAAATCCATTTTCATGAATTAACGATAATGCTGTTTCAACAATTTCTAAATTATGACCTCTTTTTATTCTATCTAAAATTTTTTCACTTCCACTTTGTGCCCCTACTATAATCATTTTATTATCTACATATTTTTTTATAACTTTTAATATTTCAGGCGTTATAGATTCTGGACGGACATCAGATGGGAAAGAGCCAAGATATATTTCTTCCATGCCAATTTTTTTTAGACCGAATAATAGCTCTTCAATTTTTTCAACATGAGGTGTTACACCATTTTTTGATCCATATCCAAAAGAATTTGGTGTTATAAATCTTGCTATTTTTCTATTGTATTTAATTCCTTGTTTAGCATACTCTATTATTATATCTATATTTCTATGTCTTACTACTCTTCCAAAAAGATTAGGTGTTTGACAATATCCACATAAAAACGGACATCCTCTTGATATTTCAATAGGCATAAATTGTTTGCTTTTTATTGCGTATGGGGGATAATAGTTTAAATCAACATATCCTTTTGAATAAATTATGTTTTCATTTACCCCATTTTTCAAAAAATTAGTGAAGGATTTTTCGCCTTCACCAACAAATACTTTATCAAATCCCATATTTAATGTTTCTTTTGGCATTGCGCTTGGATGAGGCCCGCCAGCAATAACTTCAAACCCTTTTTCTTTTAATATTGAAATCTCTTTTTCTACATTAAATATATCAAAACTCATAAAAGAATATGCAATTAAGGTATCTTTTGGATTATATTCTAAAATTTTATTAAAATCTTTTTCTAATACTACATCCATATTAATATTTTCTTTCTCCATAGCTGCTATTAAAGATATTATAGAATATCTATTGGATTTTAACAATCTAAAAATTATCTTTTTCAACTAAATCCTCTCCAGAATGTTTTTTTGGTAAAATATCTCTTAAACCAGCTGCAAATATTAATATACCAGCAATAATTGCTGATGTTGTAGAGATGTTTATATAAATATATGTGCCTATTGCTATTGCATTAATTATCCATGCTAATGTTATAAATATTCTTTTATTTTTGTAATTATATAATGAAGAAAATATAGTAGATAATAAAACTATTGTTATAAATAAATTTATATCAAAATTTCTGATTATGCCGAAAATAGATAATAATAGACCAATAAATAGGTATACTATTGTTAATTTATCATACTTTTTTGACATAAAAGAAAATATGGCTGTTAATATGCCAAAAGTTATTGCTACAATCATCAAAAAGATATCAGTTTTCAAATAATATGCTGCTAATCCAGATAAAAGCAATGAAAACGAGACAGAATATATCATTTATTTCACTCCTTACATTTTATCTACAACTTTTATTCCTAATAAATCTAGTCCTTTCTTCAATATTTCTCCTGCTAAATGGGACAATAATAATCTTGATTTTAAGATTTCTTCTTCTTCTTTTAAAACAGGTAAATTATTATAGAAAGAATTATATGTTTGTGCTAATTCAAATAAATAGTCTGCTATTAAATTAGGTTTATAATCATCTGCTGCTCTCATTACAACTATTGGTAATTGCGTTAATAATAATCCTAGTTTTCTTTCTAATTTTTCATTTATTAGTAATTTTGAATTATCAATTGTATAACCATTTTCTTTAGCTTTTCTTTTTAATGATTGAATCCTTGCATATGTATATAATAAATATGGTGCTGTATTGCCATCAAAAGATAGCATTTTATCCCAATCAAAAATAATATGACTAATTCTATTTTGGCTTAAATCTGCATATTTTACAGCTCCAATTCCTATAACTTCTGCAATTTTATTTTTTTCTTCCTCTGATAAATTGGGATTTTTTTCTTCAATTATTGTTTTAGCTTTTTCAACTGCTTTATCAAGCAATTCTTGCAATTTTATAACATTGCCTTTTCTTGTTGAAAAAACACCATCAGCAAATCTCATTAATCCAAACCAAATATGTTGATAATTACCTTCCCATCCTAATTTTTGTGCTATATTAAATACTTGTTTAAAATGTGTTTGTTGTCTTTCGTCTGTTACATATAATATTCTATTTGGATTATATGTTTCTCTTCTGAATTTTATACAAGCTAAATCTGATGTTGCATATAAAAATGCTCCATCTTTTTTTTGTATTATTGCTGGTGGAAGCTTTTCTTTTTCATCAAAGAAAACAACTACAGCACCTTCACTATATGTTGCAATTCCTTTTTCAAGAAGAATTTTTACAATTTCAGGCATTATATTATGATAATGAGATTCTCCATAATATGTATCAAACTCTATATCCATTCTTTTATATATTTTGTTGTATTCTTTTAATGATAAATCTATAAATTCTTGCCATAGTTTTCTGTTTTCTGGTTCGCCATCTTGTAATTTTTTTAATTCTAATCTTGCTTCTTCTAATAATTCAGGATTATTTTCTGCTTCTTTTTCAAATTTTACGTATATTCTTTCCATTTCTCCAATAGGGTCTTTTTCATAATTTTCTCTATCTAACCACAATCTGTATGCTATAATTAATTTTCCAAATTGTGTTCCCCAATCACCTAAATGATTATCTCCGATTACATTATATCCCAAATATTTATATATTCTTTTTAGTGAGTCGCCTATTACAGTGCTTCTTAGATGCCCAATATGCATAGGTTTAGCTATATTGGGTGATGAATAATCTATAACCACTGTTCCTTTTTCTGTGATGAATGAAAAATCAGGTTTCTCTTTTTCTATTTTTGGTAAATACTCTATCAAATATTCATTTTTTATATAAATATTTATAAATCCAGGTCCAGCTATTTCTATTTTCTCTATTAATTCATTTTTGGGAATATTATCTATAATTTCTTGAGCAATAATTCTTGGAGCTTTTTTTAATTTTTTTGCATTTATCATAGCAAAATTAGTTTGGAAATCACCAAAATTTTCGTTTGTTGTTTTTTGAACTACAGGGTTTTCTATTTCAATATCAGGATACATCTTTTTAATGGAAATTGTAAGTAAATCTTCTAATGTTTTTTCAATAAGTTTCATAAATTCACTCCCTTTCATTACTATTTTTGTTACTATAATTATAACATAGATTTTGTTAAAAAAAGAATAAATATATAGAATAAATTTATTGATTAATTTATAGCAATCAATAATTAAGATTGCTATAAATTTTAGTAAATTATAAATTATATTATAATCTATATACTATAAATAAAAATAAACAAGAAATTGTTAAAAAAATATTTCAATTGAACATTTTTCCATTTTTTGGAGTATAATATATATGAAACCAAAAGATTAATTAAGGAGGTAGATATATATGGCTGAAAAAGAATATGTAGTTGGTATTGATCTTGGTACAACCAACTCAGCTATAGCATGGATGAAACCTGATGGAAACGTTGAAGTTATACCTAATGCTGAAGGGAAAAGAACAACACCTTCAATTGTTCACTTTTCAAAAGATGGTTCTGTAATAGTAGGTGAACCTGCAAAAAGACAAGTTGTTTTACATCCAGAAAGAACTATTAGATCAATTAAAAGAAAAATGGGATCAGATTATAAAGTAACAGTAGATAACAAATCATTTACTCCACAGCAAATTAGTGCATTTGTTTTACAGAAATTAGTTAGAGATGCAGAAGCATATTTAGGTGGAAAAATTAAAAAAGCAGTTATTACTGTACCAGCATACTTCAATGATGCCCAAAGACAGGCAACAAAAGAAGCTGGAGAAATAGCCGGGTTAGAAGTGTTGAGAATTATTAATGAGCCAACAGCAGCTTCAATAGCTTTTGGTTTAAATAAGGTTCATGAAGATAAAAAAATAGTTGTATATGATTTAGGTGGAGGTACTTTTGATGTATCAATCCTAGATGTTGGTGAAGGTGTTATCGAAGTTGTTTCAACATCCGGTAATAATCATCTAGGAGGAGATGATTTTGATCAAAAAATAATTGATTGGTTAGTTCAAGAATTTAAGAACGAGCATGGAACAGATATAACAAATGATAGACAAGCTATGCAAAGATTAAAAGAAGCAGCAGAAACTGCAAAAATTGAACTTTCAACTAAATTGGAAACAGAAATTAATTTACCATTTATTACAGTTGTTAATGGACAACCAGTTCACTTGCAAAAAACATTAACAAGAAAGAAATTTGAAGAATTAGTAAGAGATTTAGTTGAATCAACAAGAGGTCCAATTGAAACAGCTTTGAAAGATGCAGGATTATCAGCTCAAGAAATTGATGATGTATTATTAGTTGGTGGTTCTACAAGAATTCCTGCTGTTCAAGAGTTGGTAAAATCTATATTCCAAAAAGAACCAAGTAAAGGAGTTAATCCAGATGAGGCTGTAGCAGTAGGAGCAGCTGTTCAAGCAGCTATTATGACTGGTAATACTGAACAAGATTTAGTATTGGTTGATGTTACACCATTATCATTAGGTGTAGAAGTTAAAGGTGGATTAATGGAAGTTATAATACCTAAAAACAGCAAAATACCTATTAGAAAAAGTAAGGTATTTACTACAGCAGCAGATTTTCAAACTGAAGTTGAAATTGGAGTATTCCAGGGAGAAAGACCACTTGCTAGAGATAATTTCTTCTTAGGAAGCTTTAAGTTAACAGGTATTCCACCAGCACCAAGAGGTGTTCCACAAATCGAGGTTTCATTTGATATAGATGCTAATGGTATTGTTAATGTTTCAGCTAAAGACTTAGGCACTGGAAAACAGCAATCAATGGTTGTTACAGGTAGAAATAAATTATCTTCAGAAGATATTGAAAGAATGATTAGAGAAGCTCAAGAATATGAAGAACAAGATAAGAGAAAAAGAGAAGAAATTGAACTTAAAAACCAAGCTGATGATTTAGCTTATCAAGTAGAAAAATTAATTAATGAAAATAAAGATAAAGTTCCAGAAGATCAAAAAACAAGATTAGAATCATTAATAAGTGATGTAAGAGATGCAATAAATAATAATGATATTGCTAAATTAAAAATAGTAATGGAAGATTTGAAAAATGAATCAATGAAATTAGGTCAATTAATATATCAGCAAGCACAACAAACAGCTAACGCTGGTGCAAATCCTGGTCCAAATCCTGAAGATACACAAAATCCAAATAATTAATAAAGCCGGATTCTTCTGAATCCGGCTTTATTCTCTTTTTAATAATGGAAATACAGGATTTAAATCTTCAATAATATTTTTTAATTTTGTTTCATCATCTTTTGTCCAAGAAATGTCAAGATTTTTTTCTATTTCACACATCCAAGTAAATCTTTCAAAATCATTTGGGCTTATACACGTAGTAATTCCTTTAGATAATGTAAATTTCATAGCTAAAACTGCTTCTTCTTTATTATCAACAGGTTTATACCAAGTTCTAAATCCTTTTCTATCTTCGTTTTCATTCCATTTCCTTTTTGCTAAAGTCTTGATAGCTATAATCCCCATTTTTTCATCTTTTGCTTTGTTTAATACAATTTCTCCAAAATATCCCTTTTCCCAATTAACAAAATTTACAGGAAACATTATAGTATCAAAATCAAAATTATTTATCATTGCTAAAGCAGCTTCCTGAGAATGTGCCGAAAATCCTAAATATTTTATCAAACCTTCTTCTTTTGCTTTAATAAAAGCTTTTATTCCATTTTTCATTATCATATCAACTTCTCTTATTTCAGTAATCGCATGAAATTGGTATAGATCAAAATAATCTGTTTTTAATCTTTTTAATGATCTTTCTAAGTCTCTCATTATATTATCGTATGTATACGAGTCTGTTTTACAAGATAGAAAAACCTCTTTTCTATAATGTTCTAAAGCTTTTCCCAAAACAATTTCTGCATTACCATATGATGGTGAAACATCAAAATAATTTACACCATTTTTTATTGCATAATCTACATACTCTTGAGCTTTATTATCCTCTAATCCATCTAACATGATTCCGCCAAATCCAACAATAGATAATTTTTTATTAGTTTTCCCCAAAATACGCTTTCTCATACTATCCCCCCTATGGATAAATGTTATTCCACTCTTTTTCATAATTTAAAACTTTTCTAAGATAATCAGCAGTTTCTTTCCGTGTATTTAATAATAAATAATTATATAATGATTTTAAATCCATATTTTTTAAATTTAATCCTCTAATTTTTTTTGATATAGCAATAGGTCCCATATTATAGCCTGTTATAACCATATATTTTCTTTTTCCATAATCTGTTTCGAATTTAAAGTATTTTGTGTGCAATAAATATATATATGTAGCACCATATAAAATATTTTTTTCGGGATTGTATAATTCATATATTAAAGATCTGGGATTTGGTTTTCTGTTATATAGGTAAATATAAGCTTCTGTAGCAGCATAACGAGGAATTAATTGCATTAATCCTAATGCACCACTTTTAGACTTTGCTTTAGGTAAAAAAGATGATTCTTTTTGTATGATGGATAATATAAACGGTCGTGAAATTCCGTATTTAGTTTTTACATTGTTTATAATTGTTATATAATCCTTAGCTCTTTCTAAAAACGGATTCTTTTTAATGGGGATTTTAGCTGTATATATAATTTTATTATTAACTACTTTATCTTTTTTTATTTGGGGATTTTCAATATCCTTTTTTTCTATTAAATTATTTAAATTTGATTTTTTAGTATATTCATCTTTTTTTTCAATTGTTTTTTTCAATTGTCTTTTTATTTCTGTCTCCACTTCCTCTTTTGAAGCGTTTTTATCTACTATTATATTTACTTCAATTTCTCCATTTTTGGTTTCCTCATTAAAAGAAACTATAGTAAAAGACTTTAAATCATCAGAAAAATCATACCATTTGTGTGGATTATACTCAAACGTTTCTCCCCATATTTTTTTTAATTTAGTCATAAATTCCTTTTCTTGTTTATAATATTCTTCATAATATTTATCCCACTCTTTTTGGTTCTCTTCATATAATTTTCTCCATTCTTCATTCATATAACTTAGATGTTCTTTCCATTCATTGTTTAATTCATTCATATATTTATTAAAATCTTCCGAAAATAAATCATTTGAAAATATATAATTTTGAAAATCTTTGTTTATATTCATATCAATATCAGGCATTTTAAATGGATCATTTTCTGAAAAAACTAAAGAAAGTATTTGTATTAATAATAATAAAATCAAAATTCTTTTCATATTTCCACCCCTAAATATTTTTTGATGTATATTCTTATTTTTTTAGCTAATTCAATAATAAAAATATGATAGAAATTAATGCTAATAATATAAATTAAAATAGATGATATATGTATAAATATATTATTTAATATAAACCTTGGAATAATAATTGAAAAAAATTGAAAAAAAACAAGAATAGAAATAGTTGCAGTTATTAACGAAAAAATAAATTTGTATTTTTTCGAATAGAAAAATACTAAATGTGGTATAAAAAATAATATAATCAACGGAAGAGATTGAAACAATAATCCAAATAGCGTCATTATAAAAAAAAATCCCACTATAAATATTATAGAATAATAAATATTATTCAATAGTGGGATAAATATTGTTAATGATAATGGAATTATATTTGGAGCTATATGGAAAGTTTTGGATATTAAATACAAAATCGAAGCTAAAGATAAAAATAATGATGTTAATATATTTTTATTCTTTAAATGCACGAACAAAGATCACCGCCAGCACATTCGCAACATGTATCTGCAACAGCAATTGTTCCAATGCATTGTAAACACTCTGTGCAATCGTCATTTCTTCTATAATATCCAGCTCTAAATTTATTCAAATCTTCTTTAAATTTCTCATTATTTTTATATTCATTAAATTTATCTTTCCAACTAAATTTTTTGTCCATAATATCTCTCCTTTGTTATTGATATTCTATATTATTATAACATAAAAAAGTCCTCTTCCGAAAGGAAGAGGACTTTTTATAAATTAATAGCTTGATGGATTCACAAAATAAATAGCAACTCCGGCCAAACCTAATGCAATTCCTAACCAACCTAAAATATTAGCTTGATTTGCAGTTTTTTCTATTTTGTTTATTCTTTCAGGATCAACAACAGAATCTGAGGTTGCATATTTTTCTAGTTGAGTTTGTAAATCTGTTTTTGTTACGTAGTTCCCTAATTTCGTTTCAACCTCTGCAGCAACTGCATATTTATTTAAGTCTGTTTTTTCAGCATAATTTTTTAATGTTGAATTTAAATCTCCAAATGTTGGATAATTTTTCAAATCCGCAAATTTTGGATATTCTTTTAATTCATCTTTAGTTACATATTTATCTAAAGATAATTCTAAAGCACTTAGTTTTTGTGAATTTGAGGTTACATCAGCTTTTAAACTATTCAATTCCATTTCTAATTTATTTAGTGCATCATTAGTAGCAAAATTATCTAAAGCTAATTCTAACGCATTTAATTTTTGTGAATTTGAAGTTATATCGCTTTTAATAGTTTCTAGATCAATAGAATTAATTTTTGTTTCTAAATCAGCCACTTTATTAGCCAATATTCCAATAGTTTCGATTGCGGATTTATTTGCTGCTACTTCTTTTTTTAAATTTTCTAAATCAGTTGAAAAAACTTTTAAATCATTTAATTTTGATTCTAATGAATTAATTTTTGATTCATATGATTTCATTTCTTCAAGAGCTGCGACTTTTTTTTCTACATTATCTATTTTGGTACTTAAAAAACTGATAACATCATAAGCTGTTTTTAATTCGTTTATAGAATTTTCTAATTCGTTAATTTTATTATCCATTTCTGTTGTATCTAATTTTGATATCGCATCTTCGATTAAATAATTTACTTGTTCTTTTGTTAAGCCTGAAGGATTTTTTGTTAACTCTTGAACTTGTTTATCAAGAGAAACTACCTTCTCAGCTAATGTAGCAAATAATTGTTGTTCAACATATTTTAATGCTCTATCTAATGCTACTGTTAGTTGATATCTGTTTACTTGTGATAAACCTTGATATGTCCCATCAGGGAATCCTTCAATTATTCCTAAAGAAGATAATCTTTCGATAGAATCAAATGCCCAATGGTTTACAGGTACGTCTTTATAAGTTGTTGCTGAAAAAGAAAATACAGCTAAAGCTAACACCATTAAAATGATAAGAAGCTTTTTCATTCTAACACCTCCAAAAATTTTATTATTAATTTCAAACTCATAACTTTATTTTACCACAAAAATCAAAAAAAATGGTAAAATAAATTAGTCTTTTTAGACATATTTTTATGATATACTTAAATTAATTTATATAAACTAATTTTATATTCTACATTATTATAACAAAATCCTTATTATTATACAAATTTAAATCAAATAAATAAGAATCTGGAGGTGTTTTAATGAAATTAAAAAGAACTCATAAATGTGGAGAATTGGATATTGAAAATGTTGATGAGGTGGTGATTTTAAACGGTTGGGTGGAAAGAATAAGGGATCTTGGTGGAATTAAATTTGGTTTGCTAAGAGATAGATATGGAAAAGTGCAATTTGTTATTGATCCTGAAAATAAAGAAATTTATGAATTAGCAAAGGAGATAGGAAATGAATATGTAATAGCTATAAAAGGAAAAATAAGGAAGAGACCAGAAGAAGCCGTTAATAGAAATATGAAAACAGGCGAAATTGAAGTGTTAGTAGAAGATTTAGAAATATTGTCTGAATCAGAAACGCCACCAATTTATGTTAATAAGGATGAAGAAATTTCTGAAAATCTGAGATTAAAATATAGATATTTAGATTTGAGAAAAGATAAAATGAAAAATAATTTATTATTGAGGCATAAGGCGTTACAAATAACAAGGCAATATTTTTCAGAAAATGATTTTATGGAAATTGAAACTCCTTATTTAACAAAAAGTACTCCAGAAGGAGCAAGAGATTTTTTAGTACCTTCAAGGCTTAAGCCAGGCTCATTTTATGCTTTGCCACAATCACCACAATTATTTAAACAATTATTAATGGTTTCTGGTTTTGATAGATATTTTCAAATTGCTAGATGTTTTAGAGATGAGGATTTTAGAGCAGATAGACAACCTGAATTTTCGCAAATAGATTTTGAAATGTCATTTGTAGAAATGGAAGATATATTAGAATTGACAGAAGGATTGTTAAAAAGATTATTTAAAGAATTAATTAATTATGATTTAGAATTACCACTTAGAAGATTTACATATGATGAAGTTATGGATAAATATGGTTCTGATAAACCTGATACAAGATATGGTATGGAAATACAGGATTATACAGAAATATTTAAAAATACCGAAGCTACATTTATTAAGAATGCAATTAACAATGGACAAACAGTTAGAGGGATTATTTTAGAAAATAAGGGTGATAAATTTTCTAGGAAAAGAATAGATGAATATACAGAATTTGCAAAATCTGTTGGAGCAGGTGGTCTGGTTTGGGTAAAGAATGAAAAAGGTAATCTAAAATCGTCCATTAAAAAAATCGCTGAACCTGAATTGAATAAAATGATTGAAAATGGACTTTTAAAAGAAAATGATATTGCATTTATTTTGATTGGAGAGAGAGAAGAAATAAATAAAATTTTAGGGCATATTAGAGTTAAATTAATTAGAGAAGAAATGGATAAAAAAGATGGATTTGATGTTTTATGGGTAGTTGATTTTCCAATGTTTGCTTTAGACGAAGAAGAAAATAGATTGGTTGCTGAGCATCATCCATTTACTATGCCTAAATTAGATGAATTTGAAAAATATGCAGATTCCGATCCATTAAAAATCAGGGCTCAATGTTATGACTTAGTTATAAACGGATATGAGATGGCAAGTGGTAGTATAAGAATTCATAGAAAAGATTTACAAAATAAGATATTTGAATTAATTGGTTTGAGTGAGAAAGAAATAAATGAGAAATTTGGATTTTTAATAGAAGCATTTAAATATGGGCCGCCACCGCATGGAGGAGCTGCTATAGGCTTTGATAGATTAATTGCAATAATGGCAGGAGAAGAATCTATTAAAGAAGTTATTGCTTTTCCTAAAACAGCAAGTGGCTCAGACCCAATGACAGAAGCTCCTTCAACTGTATCTGAAAAACAATTGAAAGAATTAAAGATTAAATTAGATCTTTAAGGAGGTATGCAATGAATAAGTTCAACGTAGCTATTGATGGACCAGCTGGTTCAGGAAAAAGTACTATAGCAAAAAGAATAGCTAAAATATTTGATCTATATTATTTGGATAGTGGAGCATTATATAGAGCCTTTGGGTATTATTTAAAAAAGAATAATTTTGATTTGAATAATGAAAATGATATAATAAATGCGTTGAAAACTTTTGATATAAAAATTATAAATGGAAACTATTATCTTTTTGATGAAAAATTGGACTTTCAAATCAGAACACCAGAAATGGGAAAAACTGCTTCTATAGTTGCAAAAAACCCTATTGTTCGTGAAAAAGTAAATGAAATTTTAAGAAATATTGCTAAAAAACATGGTGTGGTTATTGATGGAAGGGATATAGGAACAGTAGTATTACCTAATGCTGAAGTGAAAATATTTTTAACAGCTTCAATTGAAGAAAGATCCAAAAGAAGATTTAAGGAGTTAATTGAAAAAGGCGAGGATGTAAAATTTGAAGATGTTTTAAACGAAATAAAGAAAAGAGATATAGCGGATTCAACAAGGGAGATTGCACCATTAAAACCTGCTGAAGACGCAATTGAGGTTGATACAACTGGGAAAGATATAGATACTGTGATTAATGAAATAAAGGAGATAATAATAAAAAGAATGAATTTGGAGTGATTTTGTGGAAATAAAAATTGCATCAAAAGTTGGATTTTGTTATGGTGTAGAAAGAGCCTATAAAAAAGCCTTGGAATTAGCTAAAAAAAATAAAAAAGTTTATATATATGGAGATTTAGTCCATAATAATGAAGTGAAAGATGAATTGATCTCTAAAGGAGTGATGTTCTTTTATTCAATTGATGAAATTCCGAAGGATTCCAATAATTCAATTGGAATAATAAGGGCACATGGAGTTCCAAAAAAAGAAAAAGAAATTTTAAAAAATAGTTTTTTTGAAGTCATAGATTTAACTTGTCCAATTGTAGAGAAGGTTTTTAATTATGCATATGAAAAGCAAAAGGAAGGTTATTTTATTGTAGCATATGGGAAAAAGGAACATGCAGAGATGATTGGATTAAAAGGTAATATTGATGAAAATAAGATAGAAATAATAAGAGAACCAAAAACGTTTAAACATAATAAAATATGTATCATTACTCAAACTACAATAGATTATAATAATTTTAAAGAATTTTCTGCTGAAATTTCAAGGATTTCAGAATATAATGAGTTGTTAATTAAAGATACTATTTGTTACGAAACGAAAATTAGAGAAAATGAAGCTAAAGATATTGCAATTTGGTCAGATTTTGTTATAATAATAGGAGGAAAACATAGCTCAAATACTAAAAAGTTATATGAAATTTCTAAAAAATATAATGAAAAATCTATTCATATAGACTCGGTCAATGAATTAAAAGAACTGGATTTATCAAAGTATGAAAAAATAGGTATCTTAACAGGTACATCTACACCAAATAAATCTATTAACGATGTAATTGAATTTTTAAGGAGGGGTTTTTGATGGTTGGAGATAAAAGTGAATTTGAAAAACTTTTAAGTGAAGAAACAGAATTTCAAATAAAAAAGGGGGACATTATTAAGGGAGAAATTATTTCCATTAGCCCAGATGGTTTATTTGTTTCAGCTGAAGGAAAACCATTTGATGTTTATGTAGGTAAAGATTATTTATTAAAAAACATAAAAGAGTATAAAATTGGGGATCAAATTACTGTTAAATTATTGAAGATTAATGAATCTGAAGGTCAAGCTTTTGGTTCTGAAAAAGCAGCAAAAAGAGATGAAATTATCGATGAAATAACTGAAGGGAAAATAGTAAAAGGAAAAATAAAAGAGAAGGTGGATAAAGGTTATATTGTTGAATTAGAAAATGTAATAAGTGGATTTTTGCCTGGTTCGTTATCTTTATTAAATCCAAATGAAGAGTTTCCTAGAGAAGAAATGGACTTTCTTGTTTTGAAAAATGAGAAAAGAAGACGAAAAATAAATATAGTAGTTTCAAGAAGAGGTTTAGTTGAAAAATATGTTGAAGAATTTTTTAATACACATCATCTAAATATGATAGTTGAAGGAAAAGTTAGTGGAATTAAAGAATTTGGATTATTTGTTAATATAAATCAATATGTTACAGCATTAGCACCAAAAAGTGAATTATCCTGGGACAAAAAATTTGATCATACAAAAGAATATAAAATAGGAGATAAAATAAAAGGGGTTATTGTAAAATTAGATAAAGAAAATAAAAAAGTATCGATATCAGTTAAACGATTAAAGGATGACCCATGGGAAAGTATTGACAAAAAATTTCCTGTTGATTCAGTAGTTACAGGAGAAGTTGTAGAAATTTTTCCCTTTGGATTTGCGATAAGATTAGATGAAGGTATTGAAGGATTAGTTCATGAATCTGAAATTTTCTGGACAGGAAAAGGAAGAATAGAAGATGTTGTTAAAATTGGAGATTTAGTTAAGGTTAAAGTTCTTTCTGTAGATAAAAATAAAAAGAAAATAAATTTAAGTTATAAACAAGTAATTGGAGATCCATGGGAAAATGTTGATGAAAAGATTAAAGAAGGAGATATTGTCAAAGGACATATTGAAAAACTATTGCCTAATGGAATTATAGTTAAATTAGATAATAATCTAACAGGTTTTTCACATGTATCTGAATTATCTTGGAATTTTGTTGATAATGTTGAAGATCTCTTTAAAGAAGGAGATATTGTTGAGGCAAAAATATTACATATTGATAAAGAAAATAGAAAAATAAAATTAAGTGTAAAACAAACTAAAGATAATCCTTGGAAAAGAGTTTCTAATGAATTGAAAAAAGGTGATACAGTAACAGGAAAGGTATTAAAATATGTTGGTAAAGGTGCAGTTATTTTAGTGGATGACTATGAAGTAGAGGCCTTTATACCTAAATCAAGAATTGAATTAGATGAAAATGAAAAAATAGAAAATGTTTTAGAAATAGGTAGCAAGGTTGAAGGAGAAATTTTATCTATTGAATTTGAAAATGAAGAACAAAAAGGAAGTATGATAGTAAGCTTAATAAAATGAGGTGAATATAAATGAAACCAGTTGTACTAATAATTGGTAAACCGAATGTAGGAAAATCAACTATTTTTAATAGGTTGATTAAAGAAAAAAAAGCTATTGTAATGGATTATCCAGGCGTAACTAGAGATCAAATTTTTAGTGAGGCACGCTACGATGGGCGTGCCTTCACCTTAGTTGATACTTGCGGGATTTTCGAAGAACCAACTAATGAGTTAGAAGAAGTAGCAAAAAATAAAGTTATTGAATCTTTAAATGAATCTGATTTAATATTATTTGTTGTAGATGGGAGAAATGGGATAACAGCAGAAGATTATTACTTGGCAAATGTATTGAGAAGAGTAAAAGATAAAGTTTTACTTGTTGCGAATAAAGTAGAGTCATATGAAAAGTATGAAATTAATGTTTTACCAGAATTATATAAATTAGGACTAGGAGAACCTATACCTATTTCTGCTGAACATAATAAGAATTTAGATGAATTAATAGACAATATTTTCGAAAAAGTACCTCATTATACAGTAGAAGAAGTTCAAGATGATGAAATAATTCGTGTGGCATTAATTGGAAGAGCAAATGCAGGTAAGTCTTCCCTATTTAACGCAATTACAGGAATTGAAAGAGCTATTGTTTCAGACATTCCTGGAACAACAAGAGATAGTATCGATGAGTTACTAGAAATAAATGGACAAAAATATCTTTTTGTAGATACAGCAGGGCTAAAAAGAAAATCAAAGACAAAATATGGTAGTGTTGAAATGTATAGTACGGTTAGGACCATAAGAGCAATAGAAAATTCTGATGTGGTGGTTTTATTAATTGATGCTACTGAAGGGATAACTCAGCAAGATAAAAAAGTTATAGGTACTGCTGAAAATAGAGGGAAAGCTACTGTTATAGCTTTTAATAAATGGGATTTAGTGAAATTTCATGATAAAAGAATAGAAGAATATCTTAAATTATTTGAAAAGGAATTGTATTTTGTAAATTATAGTCCGGTAGTTTTTACATCTGCAGCTAAACATTGGGGAATTGAGAAATTAATGGATGCTATTGATACAGCATATGATTCATATACAAAAAGGATACCTACCAGTGCTTTAAACGCAGCTTTAGAAAGATTTATGATGGTTTCACCACCACCGGTTCGTAAAGGAAAAAGAATAAAAATTTATTACGGAACCCAAGTAGATACAAAACCACCTGTGTTTACATTTTTTAGTAATATGCCGCAACAAATTCCTAAATCTTATCAAAGAGCTATTCAAAATATGATTAGAAGATATATTGATCCTTTTATAGGTTCCCCTTTATTTATTAAGTTTAGGAGTAGAGGTAAATAACGAGGTGATAAAATTGAATTATATTTTATGGATTTTGTTTGGATATTTTTGTGGATCTATACCATTTAGTTTTTTTATTGCAAGATTAAATGGAATAGATATAACTAAAGTAGGAAGCGGAAATGTTGGTGGAACGAATGTATTAAGAAGTGCAGGAGCTTTTTATGGTGTTTTAAGTATGGTTTTAGATGCTTTAAAATCTTTTATTCCAACATTAATTGTGTACAAAATGAGTGGTAATATAGCATACTTTGTAGCCTTTTTTTCTGTAGTCGGGCATATATATCCACTATGGTTAAAATTTAAGGGTGGAAAAGGTGTTGCTTCTAGTGTAGGAGCGTATTTTGCGCTTAACCCAGTATTAGCGTTAATATTTTTTCTATTATGGTTACCTTTGACAATTATAACTAAATATGTTTCTTTGGCATCAGTTATAACTATGTCTGTTATAGGAATAATAGGATTTATATATTCATCTAAATTGGGTATTTTAACTTTAATATTGGCTTTAATAAGTGTTTATAAACATAAATCTAATATAATAAGGTTATTAAACGGTACAGAAAGAAAAACAGATATAATAGAGATTTTTAAGAAATCTATAAAAAAATGAAAAAGTTATTGATTATATTTATATTACTATCTTCAATATTATTTTCACAAAATTTAACAGAAGGGGAAAAGGAGGCTCGAAAACTTTTTTCAGAGAGCCTAAAAGATTTTTATTCTGGAAAAAAGTATGATTCTAGATTAAAATTAGAAGAAGCTATGACAAATGAGGTATACTTAAAAGATATGCCTTATTTTTGGTATTTTGCTGCAAAATTAGATTTGTTATTAGGAAATGTTGAAAAAGCAAAAGAAGACTTAAATAACATTTTATTTTTTACTCCTTCAAATAATGAAGCTATATCTTTATTAAATTTCATTAATTCTTTAAGTAATATAGGAAAAAAAATACAACCTCAAATTAAATTAAAAGAAATAGGAAAAGTTAAAAATGTTGTAAATAGCAATGAGAAATTCTATATTGCGAATGACTTTATTATTATAAATTCTATTATATATATTTTAGATATTGAAAATAAATTAATTTATTATACAGATTTAAATAATACATTTGAAAATTGGATTAAATTAAATAATGTTATCAATGAAAATTTCATACCTTTTAATATATATTATGATGAAAGAACAGATTACTTTTATATTTCTGGTAATACAGGTCTTTATGTTATGAAAAATTTTTCTCAACAAAAAACATATAATTTTGATAAAATTAATGAAAACAGTAATCTCCTATTAATTAAATTAGATAAAATAGGTAGATTTTGGACTTATAATGCAAAAAATAATAGCATATATCTTTTAGATTTCAATGGAAATCTTTTGGATGAATTTGCTTTAAATAATAATTATATAATAACTTCAGGTAGTTTTTCGGAAGATAACTTATATTTATTAGATATAAAAAACAAACAGGTAGTAATATTCTCTATTGAAAATGAAAATGTCTATAAAATTATACCTTTAAAAAATGATCATTTACCATTAGAAGTTGTTTCGCTACCCTATGAAGCCTTTTTAGTTACTTACATGAATGATGGAACTTATCTTTATCAAAATAATAATGAAATGAAATTATTTGAATTTCCATATTTAATGAAATATAAAAATGGAGTATTAATGAAGTTTGATTATTCAAAATACGAGATAATAATAGATCATATAGAATTTATTAGTGATATAATACCATATTATATGTTTATCTATTATATTAATTTTGATGTTGCTACTATGAAAATTAATTTAAAAGTTAATACAATTTCACCAGGAAATAATTATATTGATTTTATAGATAAAAAAATATATATAACTGATTCTCAGGGTAGATATGCCTTTAATTTTAATAAGTTACTACAAAAACCTAATATATATAATTTCGATAATATGGAATACTTATTTTTTGAAATGTTGCCTCTTTTAAATAACGATTCAATTGTTATTTTAAATGATAAAGATAATAATAATTTTAAAAAGTATATTTCCATTAAAAATATAGTTCCTTTAATGTTTTCAAATATTTCCTTATTCATTGTATCTGATAAAATTGTAGATGAGTCCATAAAATCTTTAATAAGATTAACTCGAGGAGGTATTGTTCCTGTAAAATACTATAGTATTTTTGAGAATTATATAAAAATAAATTACAAAATAGTACAAAATATAGATTATCAAATATTTCCTCCTATTGCTCCAGGTATTCGACCAGTAAAGATTTTTTTACAAACAGGTAGTAAAATAATAAACGATACATTATATTATTATTCGGATGGTGTTGGAATTGCAGAGTAAAAGTAATTATTATTTGAATCTTGGAAATAAATATATAAATTTAAATAATATAGATTTGGCTATAAAAAATTATTTATTAGCAATACAAGAAGATCCAGAAAATCCTTTAGCTTATCATAATCTTGGTGTGTGTTATTTAATGAAAAATAATCCAAAATCTGCTTTTGATAATTTTAAAAAATCTATTGAAAAAGGTTTAAAAACTGACGAAACATATTATTATTATTTAAAATCTGCTTTTGAAAGTGGGGCGTATAAAGAATGTTTAAAAATAGAAGCTAATAGTAAGTTCTCTATAGATATGACATTAATAAAGATTAAAGCTGCTATGAAAGTAAACAACATTAATTTAGCGAAAGAATTATTAGAAAATCTAAAATTATCAGGTTTTTCAAGCCAAGAATTAAATTTGATAGAAAAAATAATTAATTTAAAAAATATATAGGAGGGAAATTATGAAAATAAAGGCAGTTGTTTTTTTAATTATTTTATTAGGAGTTTCTCTTTTTTCAAATTATACAATAAGAACGGGAGATGTTTTGGGATTATGGGTTTTTGGTTATTCGGAATATTCTAATCAAAAAATAGTGGTAGGTCCAGATGGTCAAATAACAGTTCCTCCAATAGGCAGATTAAATGCGTATGGAAAAACAATAGAAACCCTTGAGAAAGAAATTAAAGAAAGAATAAGTACTTATATTAAATCACCTAATGTTACTTTAGGAATAATTAATTATGCGCCATTTGAAGTACAAGTTATAGGAAATGTTAATAGATCAGGAATTATTCAATTATCTAAACCTGAATTATCTTTAACTAAAATCATTTCCCTAAGTGGTGGAATTGCTGAACCATGGAAAAGCACATATGCTATTGTCAAATATCCAGATGGGAAAGAAGAAAGATATGATATAACAAATTTATTTAAAGGATTACTGTTGGAAAATGATCCTGAAATTCCAGAAAATTCAACTGTTGTAATACCTTTTGAATTTGATACAAACATTAATATCTATATGGATTATGGCATAAAAACAGTTCAATATTATGAAGGGATATCTTTAAAAGATATTGTTTCTAATTTAAATATAAATCCAGAAAATTTTGAAAATGAAATTATAATATTAAGAGATAATTCTATAATAAAGTATAATTTTGAAGATTTAAAAGAAAATAAAAATTTCCCTTTGAATAAAGGAGATACGATAATCTTTAATAAATTAGAAAAATTCGTTTATGTATTTGGATTAAACAAGGGAGGAAAAATACTTTTTGAAAAAAATGAAACCTTCACATTAAAAACGTTAATGGCAAAATTAGGAATTGTACCAAATTATGTTACATATACGGTCTACAATAAAGAAAAAGGGAAACTGCAAAACTTAGATGAAAATTATACATTGAGTGTTGGAGATATTGTTGAGTTTGAAAGTAAAGAAAATTATGTATATGTTAGTTCTAATAAAGGTGGAGGAAAAATTTTATTTGATATTAAGGAAAATTTTGATTTAGATACACTTATTGGAAAAATGGGTTTGGATAAAAATGACTATTTAATAGAAGTGTTTAATCCCGAAACAGGTATTACAGTAGAAGCTACAAATAATATTCAATTAATTAAAGGTATGATAATTAAATTTAATCCAATAGAAAAATATGTATATGTGACAAATAAAGGAAAAGTATCATTTGGAAAAACAGAAAAATTTGATTTAGAAACACTAATTGGGAAATTGGGAATAGACAAAGA